>JBKPBJ010000184.1:0-2771 GCA_046726875.1 Verrucomicrobiota bacterium | reverse complement strand
GTGATGGAACTATACACGGATGATGTTGTTGCTTATGACGTTGTTCCGCCGCTGCAATACATTGGGAAAGCAGCGTATCGAGCCGATTATCAACAATTCTTCGCCCAATATGAGGACGATCTTCACGTCGAGGTGCGCGATCTGCATGTCGGTCTGAACGGCGAACTTGGTTACGCGACCGGGTTGGAAATGATCAGCGGCACGCTCAAGCATGGGCAAAAATCCAATATGTGGGTCCGGTTCACGTCGCTTTACCGTAAACTAAACGGCAAATGGCTCGATTTTCACGATCATGTCTCCGTTCCCGCTGATATAGAATTAGGGAAAGCATTGCTGGACCTGAAGCCATAAGCACCGCAGCAAATCAGGAACAATCAGTCAAACGCGTTAGCCCCAGAGTTTGCGTCGAGGCATACTAACTTTTCCATTGTCGTAATGCAGTCCGTGATCGCGATCGTGGGCGAGGAGCAGGGGACCATCGAGATCGATCCAGTCAGCGGTGCTAGCGAGGAGGCGAGCGGGAGCGATCGAGAGTGAGGTGCAGACCATGCAGCCTATCAATATTTTGAAATTATTTTCGCGAGCGCGCTGATACAGCTGGAGCGCTTCGGTCAGCCCGCCGGTTTTGTCCAGCTTAATGTTGATCGCTTCATAGCGATTCTTGAGACGCGGGAGATCGGCAGTCGTGTGGCAACTTTCGTCGGCGCAGACGGGGATCGGACGTCCGAGAGTTTCAAGCACGTCGTCAGCGTCGGCGGGAAATGGTTGTTCGATGAGCTCGACACCTAATTCTGTTAATGCTGGAACAGTTTTCTGGTAATGCTCAACCGACCACGATTCATTGGCGTCAATGAGCAGACATGCCTCGGGCGCAATCTCGTGCACCGCTTCGACGCGGGCAAGATCGACATCGTCGCCGCCGTAGAGCTTGAGTTTCAGTGGCCTTGGTGCGCCGTCGTGCTCGCGAAAGCTTTTGGAGTAGCCTTGCGCGGCGGCGGCCATTTTTTCCGGCGTATCGAGGCTGATTGTGAACGAGGTTTCGACTTCATCGGCAATCGGAATGTTTGCCAGCTCCCACGCGCGTTTGCCGGAACGTTTCGCTTCCAAGTCCCAAAGGGCGCAGTCGAGGGCATTCCGTGTCGCGCCGGGCGATAGCAACTGCTGCAATTTATCTCGATCCAAATCGAGGAAGCCTCGTACCAATTCGATCTGCGCCAGAACGGAACCGACGGTTTGATTGTAGCGAGCGATCGGCACTCCTTCGCCGCGTCCGATGTGCTCGCCATCACTGACTGTCACGACCACGACCTGTGCTTCGGTACGGCTGCCGCGCGATATCCGGAACGGGTGATTCAGCGGCCAGATTTCTTCCTTGGCTTCGATTTTCAAAGTGAGGAGTGATACGTGACCAGCGGGAACATGCCAGACAATTTCAAAATTGAACGGTGACGAGGCTGAGGCTGTCTCAGCTTCCACTATGACCAAACTCATTGCGCTAGTGGCGGCGGCTGCATTCGCAGCGGGAACGATGTTCGCGGGTGAACACGGCGATTGTGCGAAGAAGGCTGGGAACGAAGGAAAGATGGCCTGCATGACCTCTTTTGCGACTCTCAACCTGACAGCAGATCAAAAGACGAAGATGGAAACGTTGATGACCGAACACCACAAAGCGGGGTGCACGGAAGCAACCGAGGCCAAGTTCATGAAGGATGCACAAGGCATCCTTACTCCGGAACAGTTTGCCAAGTTCAAAGCGGAGTGCAGCAAGAAAGAAAAGGCAGGGGCCTAAACAGGTTGTTTCACAAACGGCGGTCGCCGCCGTTACTATCAGAAATCATGATCGCGCCCGCTTTGGCGGGCGCGATTTGCGTACGCACGCTACTTAGTTTGCGCGCCCTTATATGCGTGCCATTTGTCTTCAGCGGCTTCCCACTGTTCGATTTTGCCGGAATGCCGATAGACGCGGTAACGATCAATGGCAGGACTCACTTCGGGATCGCCGCCGCATTTGGCGTTGTGGATCTCACGAAGGACGAATTCAAAATAAGCTTTCGTCTTCTCTTCAGTGATGTACGAGATGCAATCTAGCGAGATTCGCTTTTCATAGACTTTGTCGCGTTTAAAGGTGCGGTGGAGCAACGCGAGAGCGGCGTCTTCATCCAGCAGACGTGAACGCGCACCCTCGGCAATGGCTGCCGAAACCAAAACTACTGCGATAACAGCTGCCAAAATCAGGCGGAACTCAATTTTCATGGGCAAACGAGCGATTTGATTGCGCAAGATTCAACAATTGTCATCTGACGAAGCAATCTACAAAATCGATATCATGAAAATCACCAAAAACATCGGCATGCTTTTGCTCGCGGTTTACCTGATCGTTGATGGCCTTTTAGGGTTCGGATTGAATCTGGGTCCAGCCATCTTCCTGCTCTACGTTGTCGCCCTGGCGGCAGGCATTTTTATTCTCATTGGCAAATAAGAATCTCTCGGCAAAGCAACTTGTTCGCGATGTCATCGAGAGTTCCCTCGACTTCGCTCGGGATGACAATCTCCTTCCGGGCTCTGAGTTATTTTAAATATTTATCGAACCACGCCACGGTCTGCTCCAGCCGATCGACTTGATGCTTGGGTTCAATGAACAAATGGCCTTCGCCGTCGTACACGATCAGCTTTGTCGGCACGCCGAGCGTCTTTAAGGCGTGCCAGAATTCGTAGGATTGCGCCGCGGGGCATTCGGCGTCGCGTTCGCCGACGATGACCAGCGTGGGGGT
>JBKPBJ010000183.1:0-3361 GCA_046726875.1 Verrucomicrobiota bacterium | reverse complement strand
CTTGGCAACGAGGTACCAATTGAGCCCCGCAAAATTTTCGCTGCTGCAGAGCGGATGGCCACAAATGGTCTTCGAGTCCTGGCTTTCGCGCAACGGAAAGCCACGACCGGACAGCACAAACTCGAACCTCATCACGTGGCGAGCGATCTGACTTTTCTTGGTCTTCAAGGGATGATGGATCCGCCGCGTCCGGAAGCGATCGCAGCCGTGCAGCGCTGTCAAAAGGCCGGTATTGCGGTCAAGATGATTACCGGGGACCACCTGCTGACCGCGCGAGCGATCGCCCACCAAATCGGGCTGCGCAGCAAGTCCACAGGCGAGATGCCGAATGCAATCACTGGTCGCGACCTGGAAAAAGCGAGCGATGAAGAGTTGCTCACCGTCGCGCAAGACTCGGCCGTTTTTGCCCGGGTGACTCCCGAACAAAAACTGCGTCTGGTTAAAGCACTACAGAGTCGTGGGGAAATCGTAGCGATGACCGGTGACGGTGTGAACGATGCGCCGGCGTTGAAGCAAGCCGACATCGGCATCGCCATGGGAATCGCCGGAACGGACGTGGCTAAGAACGCCGCTGACATGATCCTGACCGACGACAATTTCGCCTCGATTGAGGCGGCCGTCGAAGAAGGCCGCAATATCTTCGACAATCTCAAAAAATTCATTGTCTGGACGCTTCCCACAAATGTTGGTGAATCGTTTGTGTTGCTCGCCGCGATTCTTTTGGGGACCGCCTTACCAATGCTGCCGGTGCAGTTGCTTTGGATCAATATGACAGCCGTCACGTTACTCGGCACGATGCTCGTGTTCGAACCGAAGGAGACCGATCTGATGGACCGCCCGCCACGCGATCCAAATCAACCAATCCTCACATTTCCTCTTTTCATGCGCACCGGATTCGTATCGCTGTTGATGCTTGCCGGTGGCTTCGCGTTGTTTCTTTGGGAATTGCAACGCGAAGGCGCGTCATTGGCTGAAGCCCGCACCGCTGTTGTGAACGCGATCGTGATGGTGGAGGCATTTTACTTGCTCAACTGTCGCTCACTCAGCCGCTCGATTTTTGCATTGGGTATCTTTTCCAATTTGTGGGTGATTCTGGGCATCGGCTTAATCGTCGCGGTCCAGCTTCTCTTCACTTACGCCCCGATTATGAACAAACTGTTCCATTCCGCGCCCATCTCCGGCCAATCATGGTTGCGTATCGTAGCCGTAGCCGCTATCGCCTTCGCCGCCGTTGAGTTGGAAAAATGGGTCCGCTTCGGGCGCAATATTTCAATCCGACACAATTGACCGATGCAATGCAATTACGGAGAAAAAGGAATTCGCCGATTTGGCGGCGGTTAATCGTATTTTTTATTGGCGGGGTCTTCCTAATCATTGGCATCGCGATGTTGGTGTTGCCTGGACCAGCTCTTCTTCTTATACCGTTTGGCCTGGCGATTTTGGCGACCGAATTTCTGTGGGCCAGAAAGTGGCTCTCAACAGGCCGTCAATGGCTGCGCGGGTCGGTTTCAAAGGAGCAGGTCGAAAAAGCGAACTGAGCCGCTCCGTAGACGCCGTCGAAGTCACGGCACCAGATTTTGCTCTAAATACTTCAGGTCTTCGGCGTGAACTGCGCCAGATCGTAAATGCCGAGCTTCTTCTCGATGCCGGCGACTTTATCCACCATGCCTTCAAAGCCCTCTTCGCCGAAAAGCTCGTGTTCCTTCTTCTCGAAGTCTTCGCCTAACGAATCGTACTCGTGCCCGCTGACGATGTTGCGGAATACGGGAAACAACACTGTGTCCTCGCGCGCTTCGTGGGGGTTATACATGCGGATGAACTGTCGCAGGGCATCTGCGAGTTTCCGCCGGTCACCGAAGTTTTTGAGCGCCTGAAGCGTGGCGAGTTGAACGTTTCATCCGTTACGCGGCGCCCTGCCTGATGCTGCTGGAAAAGCACATCGACCAAGTCCACGAGCCTGCCCGCTTTTCTAAAACGCGGGAAAAGGAAGTCCTCTTCCAGCTTTTCGTGATAGTCCTCAATGAAATTGCGAATGATTTTCGCTGAATCGGCTACCGTGTCCGGCGGCAAATCCGAATTGGAATCGATCCGCCCAATCGCTTCTCCGTAGATCAGCAGCACCCGCTTGAGCACACCATGCTCGCGCATCAAATCTTCAGCTGGCGAAACTTCTTCCTCGCCTTCTTCTTTTTTCTTGTCATTGCTTGCGCCGAAAAGCGTTGCGCCAGCAAAGGTGGAAGCGCCGGCGATGAGGCCGGCACGAATAAAAGTTCTACGAGTCCGTTCGTTCATATTCGTCCCTGTACGGCAAGTTCGTTTATGATGACCTCCATCGTGCCGCAAAGTAGCCTTGGATCTGCCGGACGCGATTCGGAAACCCAATGGTGGCGGTCGTGCTTATACGACTGCGAAGCATGGCGAAAGCAAGAGTTGAACGGCAAAACCAAATGCTGAATAGCTCGACGCTGTGGCCTAGATTGAGCTTCCGCAAATGAGCACCGCATTTGTTACCAAAGTCCAGTGCACACGCGATTTTCCGTCCGAACGTCGTCCGATTCTCAGCGCGATGTTTGCACCGAAGTCGGTAGCGCTGATTGGCGCAAGCGAGAAACCGAGCAGCGTTGGACGCGCGTTATTGGAAAATTTGCGATCATTTCGCGGCCGAGTGTTTCCGATTAATCCAAGTCACGCGACGGTGCTCGGGCAGAAAGCATTTCTAAAAATCGAGGACGCGCCGGAACAAGTCGATCTCGCCGTGATCGCCACGCCTGCGGCGACAGTTCCTGATATCGTTGCCGAATGTGCGGCTTCGGACGTGAAAGGTGCTGTCATTATATCGGCCGGATTCAAGGAGGCTGGACCGGCTGGGGCGCAGCTCGAAGAGCAGATTCTCGAGCGACGCGGAAAGATGCGGATCATCGGGCCGAACTGTGTCGGTGTGATGCTGCCGCATATCGGTTTGAATGCGACCTTCGCGAAACCTTTAGCGTTGCCGGGCAATATTGGATTCATCAGTCAAAGCGGCGCACTTTGCACAGCAATTCTCGATTGGAGCCGATCAACTCAACTCGGGTTCAGCGCGTTTATTTCCATCGGCTCCATGGCCGATGTGAATTGGGGCGATTTGATTGATTATCTCGGCGACGACCCGCACACGCGCAGCATCTTGCTTTACATGGAATCGGTGGGGGACGCGCGTTTTTTTCTCTCCGCTGCGCGGGAAGTCGCCCTAACGAAGCCAATCATAGCTATCAAAGTCGGCCGCTCCGGAGCTGCAGCGAAGGCCGCTGCGTCGCACACTGGCGCGCTCACAGGCAGCGACGACGTACTCGATGCGGCGTTTCGCAGAGTCGGCGTTTTG
>JBKPBJ010000182.1:0-7994 GCA_046726875.1 Verrucomicrobiota bacterium | reverse complement strand
GCAGCAGGTCGGTCAAATTCGCTTCGACGGACTTCTCGGCTCCGCAGCGCAACAAGTGCGTTGGTAAATCCGGGCAAGCGTGGACAGAGGGGCGCCAAAACCGTAAAGCATCGCGATCAGCCCATAGGCAAATGTGAGGCGTGAGGGCCCCACTGCTTCATAGCGCCGCGCGCTCGCCGCTATTCGTTTGTTGCTGTGCACGACGCGACCACACCGGCGAAGTCGCCGAAAAAATTCCACATCTTCCATGAGCGGCATATCTGGAAATCGCCCAGCGCCAACAAACGCTTTTCGCCGGCAGAAGATTCCGTGGTCGCCGCATCGCATTCGAAGCAGGAGGCCCGCGTAATGCGCAAAGCTGTCCGTCAGTCGGTAAATGGCCGGCGTGGCCGGCAAGCGGATCCGAAAGAAACCGCCACAGACTTTTGGATCACGCATTATGCGGCTTATCTCATCCAAACATTGCAGCGGCACTTCGGTGTCTGCATGCAGAAACCAGAAAATATCCCCGCCTGCGGCGTCGGCTCCGGCATTCATTTGTTTTGCGCGGCTGCGCTCGCTGCTCCAAATAACTCGATCGCAGAAGCCTTGCGCCAAGCGATCGGTGCCGTCCGTGCTCGCGCCATCGACGACGATAATTTCCGCCCCTATGGTTCGCTTGCGCAGATTCGAGAGAAACGGGCGTATCAACGGCGCCTCGTTAAAGACGGGAACAATAACGGAGACCTGCATTGAAGGTTTCTTGTCTGAACTTCTCCGGTTATCTGATTTTCTTTCCTCGGTAACGCGCCAAAAGACCTTTTCTCGAAATAAAATGGTTGCTCGGTGCGTCTCTTCGACGAATAGAATTCAACAAATCTGAACGGAGAAACTCATATGAGGGCAAAAATCATCATCGCAGCAGCCATTGCATTATTCTTTTCGCCGGCGCCGGCGCTCTTTTCACAGGAACACCCGGAGCATCCCGAGCATCCAAAAGCTGGCGGCGCGGCGAAAAAGGTTAGCACCGCTGACATTTCTGCGGGCATAAAGAAAAATATCGCCGCCGACACGAACAAGAGCGACGGGAAATTCCATGTGAAATACGAAGACCAGGATCTCGCCCTCGATTTAATAAAGGTCCACGACGATCGATTGCAGGACCTTGGCGGCGGGAAATATTTCGCCTGCGTCGATATGAAGGGAACGGATGGAAAAACTTACGACATCGATTTCTTTCTGACTGGGCAGCCAGGCAAAATGAAAGTTACTGACACGGCTGTGCACAAGATTGACGGCAAACCGCTGTACAATTGGAAAGAAGAAAACGGCAAATGGAACAAAGTGCCGACCAGCTAATCCCAACATGATCAATTGACGATGCGTTCTCTCGCTGTTCCAATTTTCTTCCTACTCAGTGTACTCACCGCTCGTGGCGCCGGCGAGCCCGGGATCATCAAAGGCGCCGATGAGTTTGAGTTCGTTTATCGGGTAAAGCTTCCCGAAATCATCGGAGGAGCCCGTGTCTGGATACCGCTAGCGAAGACAGATGCTTTCCAAACCGTGACCGTGGAACAAGTGAACATCCCCATGAAATGGGAAAAGGTTCAAGATCGCGATTACGGCAATGACATTTGTGTGGTCAATGCGCAGCCGCAGGACAGTGGCAAAACGATCGAGCTGCGATACAAGGTGGTGCGCAAGGAAAAGGCTGCCTATCCTGCAGGCGACACGGAAGCCACCCGGTATCTTCGGCCGGAAAAATTGGTGCCGGTAAACGAAACATTTAAAACACTTGCCGAGAAAGCCGCAGCCGGAAAAACCGATGACCTCGAGCGGGCAAAAGCGTTGTACGATCACGTCATCAGCCGCATGCGCTACGATAAATCAGGTACTGGTTGGGGCCGCGGAGACGCCGTCTATGCGTGCGATGCCCGAACCGGCAACTGCAGTGATTTCCATGCGTATTTCATCGCTTTGTCACGAAGCATCAACATACCCGCGCGTTTCGCCATCGGCGCGACCATTCCGGCCGACAAGAATGAGGGAAAGATCGAGGGCTATCATTGCTGGGCTGAATTTCTCGCGGACGGTCAGTGGGTACCGGTGGATATCAGCGAAGCGTGGAAGAACCCAAAGCTGGCTGATTATTATTTTGGTCATAATCCGGCGAATCGCTTTGAACTGACAAAGGGCCGGGATTTGGTAGTTGATCCGGAACCTGAAAGCGGACCGATCAATTTCCTCGTTTATCCGCTCCTCGAGATGAACGGCGAGGTCATAAAACCCGAGACCACTTTCGAGTTCAGGCGCATCGGCGCGTAAAGCGCAACGGATCCGCTACATGCACACCTGGATCAGAACCAACGGCACGACGTAATTGTCTTTTCTCGCGTCGGGTGGAGGATTCAGCGTGCGAGGAAGTCGCGGATCAGTGCCGCGATTTCGTTCGCGTGAGTCTCGAGCACGAAGTGGCCCGTATCGAAGAAATGAACCTGCGCGCCGGGAATGTCGCGTTTGAAGGCCTCGGCACCTGCTGGTAGGAAGAAGGGATCGTTCTTTCCCCACGCCGCTAGGAACAGCGGCTTGTGTTTGCGGAAGTATTCCTGGAACGTCGGATACAGGGCGACATTACTCTTGTAGTCGCCAAAGAGATCCAGTTGGACCTCATCAGCGCCGGGGCGGGCGAGATAAAAATTGTCGAGCGAATAGCCATCTGGAGAAACCGCGGTCATGTCGGGCACACCGTGCGTGTACTGCCAGCGGGTTGTGTCCGGCTCGAGAAAACTGCGAAGCGCCTCTCGGTTGGCCAACGAAGGTTCTTGCCAATAGGCCCGAATTGGATTCCAGCCATCGCTTAGCCCGTCCTCATAGGCATTGCCGTTCTGGGAGATAATTGCATTAATGCGATCCGGATGCCGAACGGCAAGACGAAAGCCCACGGGTGCGCCATAGTCGAAGACGTACATCGCGAAACGAGGCAGACCGATTATCTCGGTGAACCGATCGATGACGTTCGCGATATTCTCGAACGTGTAAGTGAAAGCGCCGGGCGCCGGCATGTCGGACTTTCCAAAACCGGGCAGGTCGGGAGCGACGAGGCAAAATCGGTCCGAGAGTTGCGGGATCAGATCGCGGAACATGTGGCCGGCGGTAGGAAAGCCGTGCAACAGAAGGATCGTTGGCGCGTCCTTTGGCCCAGCCTCGCGGTAGAAAATGCCGATGCCGTCGACATCCACCTTCCGATACGTGACCGTGCTCATGGAAAATCCTTTCGCTCTTGCGGCCGAACTTTGCAAACATCTCGGTGACTCGAAGGAGCACTATGCCGAAAGAAACCGCACGGCTGGCTGCATACTCCGACGCGGTTTTCGCCCTGATCGTGACCATTATGGTGCTGGAGCTCAAGGCACCAGATCAGACGTCATTCTCGGTTCTCTGGACTCTATGGCCCACGGCCATCAGCTATGCGGTGAGCTACCTGTTCATCGCCATTATCTGGATAAATCATAATCATCTCATGCGGTTCGTCGGTCATCCGACGCTGGGGTTGATATGGATCAACTTCGCCCATCTCTTTTTGGTGTCGTTCCTGCCTTTTCCCACGGCATGGGTTGCACGCACCCGGCTCGCGTCGTCGCCGGTAGCGTTTTACGCGGGGCTGTTCGTGTGCATCGACATTGCGTACAACGTGTTCGAGCGCGAAGTATTGGCCCACGCGGACGCGACCCAAGTGTCCGCGCAAACGCGACGTATCGCCAGACGCCGATCCCTCGTTGTCCTCGCGATGTTCACGCCGCCATGCTGGTTGCATTCATCGCGCCGCGCCTCAGCTTCGGCCTGATATGCGTCGCCCTGATCCTTCACTTGCGGCCAGATATCTCTGCTAGTATCCCGTGGCGGTCTTCAAGGACTACACGCGACCGACCGAGAGGATCGAAATGCATAGATCGCCGGTGATATGCGCTGCTCGCAAATATAGGAATCGAAAGGGGGAATCAAGTCTGCCCAACGACGGCGTGCGATCGACATCTAACACATAGCCGGGTTTTATTTAGGTGTGAATGAAGATACTTTACCCAACCTGGCTGGCACGTGGCGGCTCGTCTCCTACGAGGCGCGCACGCCGGCCGGTGAAATCCGGTATCCGTTGGGCCAGCATGTCGTCGGCCAGCTCTTCTATGATGCCCGCGGAAACATGTCGGGGCATGTAATGAGAGTCGATCGCCCGACATTCGCCTCGGATGATTCGGGTTCAGGCACCGACGCGGAAGTGCGCGTGGCGTTCGAGGGGCACGTGTCGTACTTTGGCACGTACACGATTGACCCATCGGCTCGCACCGTGACCCACCACGTTCATGGCTCATCGTATCCGAATTGGATGGGTCACGACCAGATCCGATACTACCGCATTGACGGCTCTCATCTTGTGTTATCGACGCCACCGATTCTGTTTCGCGGAGAGTTGCTTGAGTACATTCTGACATGGGAACGAATATCAATGCCGACGTTCGCGGCCCCGTGACTTGCCGGGGTGATTCAAGCAGTTACTTCCAAAAGAACTGACATTCGCGCGTTGCTGTTGCGCATCACCCGATTATAAAATCACGACGGAACGCGCCCGCACCGTGCAAAAAATTCCTTTGATGGATTACGTCGGCAACGCGCTGCTGACCTGCTTGTTTTTCGTGCTGCTCTGGCTTCAGTGGCGATTCCCGTTGCGACGAGAACATTTCAGCATGCTACAGCGGCTGGTACGGAATTTTGTGCTTTCGATTCCCGGCTTCGCCATCGCTCGTCTCGCCATGTTGCCCGTTCCGATCGCGATTGCGATTTGGGCGCGACAACAAGACCTCGGGTTACTGAATTGGGTTCACCTTCCAATGTGGGCCGTAGTGATCGCGACGTTCCTCTTAATGGACTACGCATATTGGTGGTGGCACTGGGCCATGCACATGGTGCCTTTCTTCTGGCGATTTCATAATGTCCATCACACCGACCTCGATCTGGATGTCAGTACTGCTGCGCGATTTCATTTTGGCGAAATGATTCTCTCTGTCGGCTTTCTCTCCCTGGCTGTGGTCGCGTTCGGTGTCGGTCCGATCATGCTGGTCGTGTTCTTTATCACTTTTGAAGCAGCGACGCTTTTTCATCATTCTAACTGGCGCCTGCCGATTCGGGTCGAGCGAATTTTGAACCTGGTTCTCGTTACGCCGCGTATGCACGGCATTCATCATTCGATCGTGCAGCGCGAGACCAATTCAAACTGGGGTACAATGTTTTGCTGGTGGGACAAGCTGCATCGCACGTTGCGCCGAGACGTGCCGCAGGACGCGATCACCATTGGTGTCGCAGCATACCGCGAAGAAAACGAGCTGACGCTGGGCAAACTCCTTGCATTGCCGTTTCGTGCGCAGCGCCAGTGGCGGTTGCCAAATGGCGAGATCCCGGAACGCCAGCCGCAACCGGCGGAAAAACTGGCTGAATAATCGGATCGAATCCGGCCTCGCAACAAAAAGAACGGTCTTCCGATGATTATTCGACGGCCAAATAGCGTCGCACCTGCGTATCCAGTTTTTAGTGGTCGAAGCAAAACATGACCGTGTAGCGATTGTCGCCGGCGTCGGACCAGGATTGGGCGCAGCACTTGTTCGCAAATTCGCCGGCGAAAACTGTAGCGTCGGGATGTTCGCGCGCTCTTCTGAATTCATCGGCCAGCTCGCCGCTCGAATCGGGAGAAACGCGGTGGCGATCCCGACAGACGTTTCTAATCCGAACCAAGTCGCGGCCGCGTTTGCGAAAGTGCGGCAGCAACTAGGCCCGGTGGAGATCCTCGTCATGAACGCGAGTGGCTCAATCGGCGAAGGGTTGATGGAGACAACCCCGGAGCAATTCGAACGATCATGGCGGGTCGGCGTTTGTGGCGCGTTTCTGTGTGCACGCGAAGCGGTGCTCGACATGCTCGAGCGTGGCGCGGGCGCGATCATCTTTACCGGCGCAACTTCTTCAGTGCGCGGGCGCGGCGGAGCGATAGCGTTCAGCAGCGCGAAGTTTGCAGTGCGCGGGCTGGCGCAATCTCTGGCAGTCGAGCTATGGGCCAAAGGCATTCACGTCGCCCACGTCATCATTGATGGCGTGATCGATACCCCGCAGGTGCGTAAGAGATACAAATCTGCCGCTAAAGAGCCGCTATTGAAACCGGAAGCGATTGCCGACGCCTACTGGCACCTCATTCGGCAGGATCGCAGTGCGTGGAGTCTGGAAATCGACCTGCGGCCGTACAACGAGGCGTTCTTTGAATAATGGTAGGCGCGAGCACAGCCTGCTCGCCGTGCCGAGGGCGCGCCGCAACCCGGAAAGAAAGAAGAGTAGACCCACAGCGACGCGCGCCAGCAGAATCCCAAGCCATTCCAACGAATGCAATTCGTTGACGAACATTTGCACGCACGACATCGATCAAAGTTGAAATCACGCTAACGAGTCGTCAACGAATCGAGAGAGTAAACGACAAACGCGACCAAAGTGCCTTCCGAACGCGAAGCGAGAATGTTTCTTGCAACCAAGGGCACTTGCTGCCACGAATTCGGTATTGGAGAAATATTATGTCAACACGATTACTTGTAGCTTTGCTGATTTCGGCGTTCACCTGCGCGACTATAAGTGCGCAAGAACTGCCGCTGATTCACCAACCAACGATAACTCCGCAAGATAGCGGGACGACCAGCGGCCTGATCGCAGTCTGGCCAGTAAATCCACAGGTGGTCTGGGCCTCGGGTCGCAACGGCACATTCACCGTCACCACTGATGGCGGAGAGACGTGGAACGCCGGTGTCGTGCCGGGCGCCGAAGCTTTGCAGTTCCGCGATGTCCAAGCCTTCAGCGCAAGCGTTGCGTATTTGATGTCCATTGGAGCAAACCCGACTGATTTCCGGGTTTACAAGACACTGGACGGCGGCGCCACCTGGACGATCCAGTTCGAGAACCAGAATCCGGATGCTTTCTATGATGCGTTTGCGTTCTGGACGCCTCACCGCGGAGTTCTGCATAGCGACTCGGTCAATAGAGTGTTCCCAGATTTTCGTACGCTCGATGGAATGACATGGCAGGACATCAGCAGCAACATGCCGCCGGCCTTGCCCGATGAATTCTCCTTCGCGTCGAGCGGAACTTGCGTCACAACGCAGGGTGGCCGGAACGCGTGGATTGCCACAGGTGGCGCGGACATCGCCAGGGTCCTTGCCACTACGGATCAAGGCAACACCTGGAACGCCTATGATACTCCATTGTTTAGCTCGCCCAGCGCTGGCGCATTCACTGTTGATTTTCGCGATCCGCACCACGGAATCGTCGGCGGTGGTGATTTGGATCCAGGTGACCCCAATAACGCACGCACTGCGGTTTCCAGCGATGGCGGTAGAACTTGGACTCTCACCAATCCTCCTCCGGTCACCGGCGCCATTTTCGGACTGAGCTACGTCGGGCAGACAGGTCGCGGGGGCGGAAATAATCTCGGACGCGCCGTAGTGATCACCGCTAATGATGGAGGCGCAGCGTGGACTCCCGACGAAGGCACGACCTGGTACACGCTTCCTCCGGATGTGACGGGATTTTGGGCTGTAGCTTTCGCCACTCCCAAAGCCGGATGGCTGGTCGGAACGGATGGCCGCATTTTGAAGATCAGTTTTTAGCGACTCGGCCGTTAGTCAGACCATCGCAAAGTCGTCTGTCATCTCGAGCGAAGTCGAGAGATCCCGCGAAGGCACACCTGAGAGTTGTGCCATGGAATTGAAGGCCCGGCGTTCTCTCGAAGGCTTTCGGGACTGCGTTGCAGCCTCGACTCCGCTCGGAATGACTTTTATGACATCACGCCTAGTGTTGCTCTGGCCGTGAACCGTTTCGCGCGAAGGTTAAGAGAGCAATCAATCGCGCTTCGCCGCGGGCGCCCTGAAATTCTCCAGGTCAATGTGGGCAAGCTTTGCAATCTCACCTGCGTGCATTGCCATGTGAACGCCGGG
>JBKPBJ010000181.1:0-23643 GCA_046726875.1 Verrucomicrobiota bacterium | reverse complement strand
CAGCCGCAAACTGCCAACAATTAGAAAAACCGGAATGACGGCGAGTCCGAGCGAAAGCTCGTACGAAATCATTTGCGCACTCGAACGAATGCCACCGAGAAAGGGATATTTCGAGTTGGACGCCCAACCGCCGATGACGATCCCGTAAACGCCTAACGAGGAGATCGCGAAGACAAAGAAGATTCCGACGTTGACGTCGGCAATCACCATCGGCACACCCAACAACGTGCTGCCGAATGGCACCACCGCGATGGTGATGATGGCCGGCATGACTGCGAGACACGGCGCCAGCCAGTAGTAGAACGTATTCGCAGCGCGCGGCGTGAAATCTTCCTTCAGCAGCAGCTTGAACATGTCCGCGATGGGCTGGAAGAGACCAGCGGGGCCCACGCGGTTCGGCCCGACGCGGTCTTGAATAAACGCGCTGACCCGGCGCTCCGCGTACACTGCGTAAGACACCATGAACAAGATCACCCCCAGCAGAATTGCGATCTTCAGCAGCGAGGTGATGATGAAAAAAGAGTCCATGCGGTCGTTTGTGTTACCGCCGAGGCGCCGCTTGTGGTTCGACTTGTCGAATCATCGACGAACCTGGATGAGCTTGTGCCTGATCTAACTGTGAGCGAACAGCGCGACGTGCAGCCTGAATTTCGATCGCTTGTTCGATTGCTTCTTCGTCGCTGGGATGCGTCGGCGGTAGTTCTTCCAGTTGCAGAATCTGCACGCCAATATCGCCGATTTTGCTGAGACTCAACCCCGCGAATTGGGGGACTGTTTCGCTGATTCGACGGAAAACATCTTCAATGGAATGAAGCGAGTCGCCGCCGCCGATTGCCTGAAGGAGGTCGCGTAAAATCTCCCAATCATCGCGAGCATTGCCAGGCGGGCGCGTAGCGCGATCCAACCGTTGCAAGCGGCCCTTGCCGTTGACCATTGAGCCAC
Source organism: Verrucomicrobiota bacterium (assembly GCA_046726875.1). GTDB lineage: Bacteria > Verrucomicrobiota > Verrucomicrobiia > Chthoniobacterales > UBA10450 > Udaeobacter. The sequence goes on along the minus strand of JBKPBJ010000181.1, from coordinate 22,701 downwards.
GTTTTTCGGCAAAACCGCACGCGGGAAGGACAACGGTTGCGCTTTTCGTCGCTTCGTTAGGCAAAGTATTCATCACGACCAGGGCTGGCATTTGCGCGAGTTCTTCCACCGACAGGCCCAGATGCATCGCATTCTCTTTCAAAATCACCAGCGCTTTGATTCCTCCTGATTTTACTGCGCTGGCAATGGTCATCAGTTTCGCGCCTGGCGCGGAACGCGAACCTAGAATCAACCGCGCGCCATTCGTGTTTGGGTTGTGGTCTTTGCTCAGCAAAATGTGGTCTGGTTTTCCACGCCTCGGGACGATATCGATCCACTTAACGCCTAACGAGTTCGCCAATTGCGCGGTTAACCAAAGCTCTTCGTTGGTCATCCGCCCCGAAGCGACAATGGCAATCTCGGACCCGGCAAACTGCTTTATCTCGAGCGCTGCCTGCCCGATCGCTGTTGGCCAATCGGAAGGAACCAGTCTTCCCTCGGAACGAATCTGCGGTTCCAGCAAGCGGTCTTCGGCTTCTAAATATTTGTAGTTGAGCCGGCCATAATCGCACATCCAACAAGAGTTAACGTGGTCGTTCTCGCGCGGGGTTAACCGATAGATCACGTCCTCGCGAGTTCCGATGATCGTGTTGCAGCCTGTCGCGCAACTTGTGCAGATGCTCTTGGTTTCTTTCAGGAACCAGACACGCATTTTGAAACGAAAGTCGGTGGAGGTCAGCGCGCCGACGGGGCAAATGTCAACGGTATTGAGAGAATAGTTGTTATCCAACGACCGGCCCGGATGCGCCGTCAGGACAGTATGACTGCCGCGATCGACAAACCCTAGCACGTCATCATGCGCAATTTCCTGGCAAAAACGGATGCAGCGGGAGCAAAGAATACAGCGTTCGTCATCGAGCGTCACCCGCGGGCCGAGCTGCACAGCTTTCGGCTTTTTCACTTTGTTCTCCAGGAAACGCGACTGCGAACTGCCGTAGTCGACGCTGAACTCCTGCAAACGGCATTCGCCGGCTTGATCGCAGATCGGGCAGTCCAGCGGATGATTGATCAAAAGAAATTCCATAACACCGCGCTGACATTCCTTCACCAGCGGTGAGTCGGTACGAACGGCCATGCCTTCAGCTACATCCTGGGCGCAGCAGATTTGCGGACGCGGCATCCAGTTGATCATCGGTTTGCCATCGCCGCCGAGCTCAGGTTTGCGATCAGGACCGAGTCTCGGAAATCCCATTTCGATCAAACACATCCGGCAATTGCCCGGCGAGCTTAGCTTCTTGTGGTAGCAATATCGCGGCACGTACACGCCAACCCGCTCACACGCCTCAATCACGCGCGTGCCCTTCGGAAACTGATGCCACACCCCGTCAATCTGGACGTTGAATAACGGAACTGATTCGTTAGGCATGATTGAATCTGGAATCCAGGAAACCAGGAAGATTACGGGACAAGATCTTCTCCTTTGGTCGATGGGTGGTATTCGCGTCCGACCCGCTCACAATCAGCCGCTCGCTTGCGAAGTTTAGCACCAGCGCATCGTGCAGGTTTGCTGCCTTCAGATAGGACCGAACAATTGCAAAGTGGATGTCTTCAAGCGCGCTAATCGCTTTGAGCTCTACAATCACCTTGCCCTCCACAAGGAAATCGAGTCGGTGTTCGCCAATCAGGTGCTCACGATAAAACACCGGCAATAGCTTTTGTCGCTCAAACGCTAAGCCAGCAGCAGTCAATTCGATCGCCAAAGCCTCTTCGTACATCGCCTCCAGAAACCCAGGATCAAGCTCCTTGTGAACGCGAATAGCGGCGGAAATGATTCGCTCGGTGAGATGTTTGTGTTGTAATTCCATTCGTGGATTCCTGGTTTCCAGATTCGCATTCAGATCGTGCCCTTCGCGCCGGCTTTTTCCCAGCCGGGGTCGTGGGCCATGGGGACAGTGGCAATCGATTCTTCCTCGATTAGTTCTTCGGGTGTGTATTCGGGCGGGAGGGGTGGGGGAGCGGATTTTTGGGCGCGCGCCGCGAATTCTTCGGGGAATTTTTCGACGAAACTTTGCGTTGGCCATGCGCAGGCTTCGCCGAACGCGCAAATCGTGCGGCCCGCGATGTTATCGCCAATCGTCTTGAGTGTTTTTGGATCTTCCACCACGCCGCCGCCGCGCAGCATGCGATCGGTGATTTTCTGCATCCAAAGCGAACCTTCCCGGCACGGTGTGCATTGGCCGCAGCTCTCGTGCGCGTAAAACTCGTTGATGTTGTTCAACGCCCAGACCATGTCGCGAGAATCGTCCAGCACGATCACGCCGCCGGAGCCCGCCATGGAACCTGCGGCTGCGAGGGAATCGAAATCCATCGGGATATCGTCGATCGAGATTTCGCGTTCAATTGTCGAGCCGTCAGCGTGCCTTTCCTTCAGCTTGAAACGCTCATCGGCGCGCAGCACTTTCGCGGAACTGCCGCCCGGAATCACCGCCTTCAATTTCCGGCCCGGTCGCAAGCCACCGGCCATCTCGTAAATCAGCTGCCCCATCGTAACGGCACCGACTTCAACTTCGAAGTAGGCTGGACGCTGCACGTCGCCGCTTACGCAGAGAACTCGCGTGCCCGTGTTGTTAGGCCGGCCGAGGCGCGCATACTCCGCACCGCCCATGGCGACGATGTGCTTAATATTACAAAGCGTCTCAACGTTGTTAACAATCGTCGGACACATGTAGAGACCCAGTACCGCGGGAAAATAGGGCGGCTTGATTCGCGGATAGCCGCGTTTCCCCTCGAGCGATTCGATTAGACCCGTTTCCTCGCCACAAATGTAGGCGCCCGCGCCGCGGTGAATGTAGAACTCAACGTCGAATCCGGAGCTGAGGATGTTTTTGCCAAGGAAATTGTGCTGCCGCGCTTCCTCCATCGCGCGCTCGAGGATTTTCGCGCCCTCCGGGAATTCGCCGCGGATGTAGATGTAGGCGCTGTGGACATTTAGCGCGTAACAGGAGATCAACATTCCTTCGAGCAACTGGTGCGGATCTTCGTGAATGATATAGCGGTCTTTGAACGTGCCCGGCTCGGATTCATCGGCGTTGCAGATCAGATATACCGGCCGTTTTTCGTCCGGCTTGATGAAGCTCCATTTCAACCCGCACGAGAACCCGGCTCCGCCGCGCCCGCGGAGTCCCGAGTTTTTGACCTTGTTCACAATGTCAGCGCGCGACAAAGTCAACGCTTGCCTTAATTGTTCGTAACCGCCGTCGCGCAGGTAACAATCGATGTCGCTCGTCCAACCCGGCCGTCCAATGTTTTTATAAACCAGGCGGTGCTCCAAAGGATGCGGCGGCCTGGACAAGGGAGCGGCGGCCTCTAGTCCGCCGCCTACAGTAGAGCGGACTGGAGACGACCCCTCCTTGATTACGTCGGCTGCGGATTCTGGATTTACTTTTTCGTGCAGTTGTTCGCCGACCATGCACACCGGCGCGGTGTGGCAGCTGGCAAGACATTCCACAAACTCGACGCTGTAACGTCCGTCGGCGCTGACCGCGATGAGATTATGTATTTCTTCTCCATCAGTCGGACGCTGGATTCCGAAGTTGGCGCACAAATTCTCCATCAGTTCGAGTCCGCCCGCCATCGCGCAACTCAGGGTGCGGCAGATCCTGATGTGCGTTCTCCCGGCCGGGTTTTGGCGGAACATTGGATAAAAAGTGACCAACTCGAGAATGTGGATCGGTTGCAGGCCGAGTTTTTCCGCGATCCAAAAGGTGGCTTCATCGCTGATGAACCCGAAGTGTTCCTGCCACAAATGCAACAGCGGCATCGCCGCGCTTCGACGGTGCTCGCCCGGGTAACGCGCGATGGCGTCGTCCATTCTCCGCTCCAGCTCGGCGGGAATTTGGATGCGCGTGGCGTCTGCCATCGCGGAACCTAACCCACCGCAGTGATACGCGGCAAATCGCGTTTGCAGCTGTAGAGTCCGCCCGGTCCGCCGGAGCCTCGGCGAAGAAGGATGTCCTCAGCGGAATCATGCGGCAGGTTGCGCTGAGGACAGCGCACGCCACAATGGATCAATCGGAGAGCGTGCTGTCCTTCGACTGCACTTTGTCGTCCTTGAAAACGATAGTGACCGTGTCTTTGCCCTGACGGTAAACGTACGTCGTTTTTTTCATGATCACCAAATCTTGCGTGCTGAGTGAGGTCGGCGGCCCGAGAACCGATTCCACCTGCTTCTTCGACATACCTTCCGTCACCTGATCCACGTTCGCCTTGGTGATTCGTTTGCCGATGCAGCCATCAAGCGTGAGCACGAGCATGACCACGAGCATGAATCGCGATGCTCTTTGTAACACTGCAGTCATCGGTCGCATTCCTCGTATCTGTCTCATTCCCTCATCTATCGCATTCGCCCATCACGAAGTCCAGACTGCCGAGTACGGCGGGCACGTCGCTGACGAGGCAGCCGGGCAAAAGCTCCGGCAGGATGCTGAGGTTCACGAACGATGGCGCGCGAATTTTCAACCGATACGGCACGCCACCACCTCTGCTGTTGATGTAAAAGCCAAGCTCGCCCTTGGGATTTTCCGCTCCGAAATAGACTTCGCCCGGCGGTGCATCCAAGCCCTCGGTTACCACGATAAAATGATGAATTAACTCTTCCATCTTCGTCATCACCCGCGATTTCGGTGGATTGATGTTTTTCCAATCCGCAACGTTGATGGGGCCATTGGGCAATTTATCGATGACCTGCCGCAAAATTCGCGCGCTCTGACGCATCTCCTCGATTCGCACCAGATAACGATCGTAACAATCGCCTACGCTGCCGATGACCACGTCGAAATCGTAATTATCGTAGTCAAGATACGGATGTTTGCGGCGCAAATCGTGTTCGATTCCACTCCCGCGCAGGTTCGGCCCGGAAATCGCGTACGCAATCGCGCGTTGCTTCGAAATGACGCCGATATCTTTTGTGCGATCGACAAAAATCTTGTTCCGGGTCAGCAACCTGTCGCATTCGTCGAGACTCGGGCCGAAGTCGTCGAGGAATTTTTTAAGTTGCGGGATAAAGGCCTCCGGAAGATCGCGGATTTGCCCGCCCACGCGCGTGTACGAGGTGGTGAAGCGTGCCCCAGTCAGGAGTTCGAAAAGATTGTAGAGTTTTTCGCGCTCGGTGAACGTGTAGAGAAACACTGACATGGCGCCGAGATCGAGCGCCATCGCGCCGAGGCCAAGCAGATGCGAGGAAATGCGCGAAGTTTCGCAGCAAATCGTGCGGATCGCTTTTCCGCGCGGCGGGATGTCCCAGCCCATCAATTTTTCCACCGCCAGTGCGTAGGCCACATTATTTGACAGCGGCGCCAAGTAATCGAGCCGGTCGGTATACGGCACGAACTGATTGTATTGCATGTTCTCGGCAATCTTCTCGTCGCCCCGATGGAGAAAACCGATATCCGGCGTGGCTTTGGTGATGATTTCGCCATCCAGCTCCAGTACGAGCCGCAAAACGCCGTGCGTGGCTGGATGCGATGGCCCCATGTTCAGCACCGTCTTCTCACCGATATCGTCCTGCCCCGGCTCGCGCAGTGCCGCGTCGGCTGCGGCCATCCGGGTAACCGGGTCCGGTGATTCAATCTCGCGCGTCGTGAAGGGCATGACAGACGAAGTTACAACGTTCCGGGTAAGATTTACGCTGGCGAGTGGAGCTTTCTTCCGCAAGCGATTTCTGGGGAGCGCACGCTTGCAGCGTGCTGGCGATGGCATTCTGCCATCGCGAACTTTTGTACTTTTGCCCCGAAAGACGAATTCACCTGGTAGCAAGGAAAGTTCGTTGCGGCAGAATGCCGCAACCAGCACGCCACAGGCGTACGCTCCCCAGAAGGCGCTCGCGCTCGGGGCGAAACGCGATTAACTACGTCCCTATATGCCAAAAAAAGTCGCACTACTCTTCGCCGGTCAGGGTGCGCAATGCGTCGGAATGGGCCGCGATCTCGCCGAACGATATCCTGTCGCAGCGGATTTGTTTCGTCAGGCCGATGAGATTCTCGGTCAAGACCTGAGCGAAATCGCATGGAACCGACCGATGGAAGAATTGACCAGGACTTCAAACTGTCAGCCGGCGCTTTACATTCACGCGCTTGCTGCGCTGGCAGCATTGCGCGAGGTCTTCGGCGAGTTTGAGGTCGGCGGCGCGGCCGGCCTGTCGTTAGGAGAACTCACCGCACACGCTGCGGCGGGCACGTTCGATTTTGCGACAGGTCTGAAACTGGTGCAAAAGCGCGGCGAATTCATGGACGAAGCGTGCGCAACAACGCAAGGCGGGATGGCGGCTATGATTGGTGGCCTGGAAAACGATGTGCGCCGGCTTGCCGCTGATGAAGATGTTGATATCGCCAACATCAATGCACCTAATCAGATTGTGATTTCCGGCGAGTTGGCGAACGTGGAAACCGCTGTCGGTGTTGCGAAGGAATACGGCATTGGCCGCGCGATGATGCTAAATGTTGCCGGCGCATATCATTCGCGGCTGATGGAAAGCGCCTACGAAAAATTAGAGAAAGTGCTTGCCGATGTGCCGATGCAATCGCCGCGCTTTCCGGTAATCAGCAACGTGACCGGCGAAGAGGTAAAAACGCCCGAGCAAATCCGGGAGACTCTCCGCGATCAAGTCATTGGCACAGTGCGGTGGACAGATTGTATGCAGCGCCTTATCGACCTTGGCTGCGATTTTTTCATTGAACTTGGCCCAGGTAACGTGTTGGCGGGCTTGTTGAAGCGCACAAACCGGAGCATCGCCGTGATTTCGGTTGGTGAACCCGAATCGGTTCAGAACTGCGCCGCGGCACTGTAGCCGCTTCGCTGTGCGAAGCGTCAGGTTGCTGGGCAGGATCGTTGCCCACAGGGCGACGGCTACAGAATCGACAATTGCCGTCACTCACGTAGTTTCTGCGCATGACGTTGCAAGAACGTGTGGACTCGGACTTGAAAGAGGCGATGCGCGCCAAAGACGCGACAAAGCTAGGTGTGCTGCGCATGCTCAAATCCGCATTGAAATACGCAGCGATCGCAAAGTCCGGCGCAGAAGCCGAGTTGAGTGACGCGGAAGCGGTCCAGGTCATTCGCAAGCAAGCGAAGCAACGTCAGGATTCAATCGAGAGTTTTGAAAAAGGCGGGCGCGCGGAATTGGCTGACAAAGAAAAAGAAGAGCTGGCGATCTTGAACGGCTATCTGCCACAGGCGATGAGCGCAGATGAGCTGGCGAGTGTCGTCCGCGCAACCATTGCGGAGGTCGGCGCCACGTCGAAAGCGCAAATGGGCGCAGTGATGAAGGCATTGCAGGCGAAAGTAGGCGTCCGCGCCGATGGCAAAACGCTGAGCGCGGAAGTGCAAAAGCAATTAACGTGAGGAAAACGCTCAACGCTCAACGCCCAACGCCCAACGCCGAATGGCTGCATTCTGATTTCGAGATTGGATGTTGGACGTTGGGCGTTGGGCGTTTCTTTTCTGTGCCATGCTGAGCGCCATCATCGTCGCCGGCGGCAGCAGCCAGCGGATGGGATTCGATAAATTGTTCGCTATCATCGCGGGCGAACCAGTGATCGTTCACACAATCCGTGCGTTCGATCGCGCGAATTCCGTCAACGAGATCATCGTGGTCGTGCGCGAGGAACGGCATCATGAGATTAGAAAAATCAGTTGCGACGCCGGTTTCAAAAAAGTCTGCGTGATTGTCCCCGGCGGTGAACGTCGACAGGATTCCGTTCGGGCTGGCTTGAATAGCATCGATGGCCGCGCAGAATATGTGGCTGTCCACGACGCGGCGCGCCCGTTGATTACTCCGGAGCAAATCGAACGCGCGTTTGCGCAATGCCGCGTTCATGGCGCAGCCGCTTTGGCAGAACCAGTCAACGACACCTTAAAACGCGCGGATGCCAGTCTTTTGGTCGCCGGTTCAATCGATCGGCATCAGCTGCACGCGATGCAAACTCCACAGATTTTCGAGCGGAAATTGATTGAGAGCGCCTACCGCTCGGTGTACGCGGAAGATATTTCGGTGACAGACGAAGTCTCTTCAGTCGAGCGACTCGGACATAAGATCGCTCTCGTTCTCAACAACGACTTTAATTTCAAAATCACTTACCCGCGCGATTTGCCGGTTGCAGAATTTATTCTTCAGCAACGGAAACGCCGCGTTGTAAATTGACGCTGTCTGTTGCCGACACGTCCGGCGATTTCAAACTTTTGCAGCCACCGGCCTGTGGCCGGTCCCCTTAAGCGCCGGTTCGGATGGCAGGAAGACGGCCCGCAGGGCCGTGGCTACAGCAACTGAGTATCTTGTTCGCGTTAGGTCAGCGTCCCATTGCAAGCCGCTCGGCCAGCAGCCGCGGCAGACCGGCTTTAGTGATTTTCTTCTGCGCGGTGGCGAGATCGTATTTTATCCGCAGCAGTTCGACGAGGTTGTTCTCGACGTCGTAAATACAATAACCGGCGCGCCAGTTTCCGTCTCGCGGTTGGCCCACGCTGCCGGCGTTGATGAAATATTTCTTGCCAGGCTCAATACGAATGTGCTCGGAGTTTTGACGTCGGACGCGGTCGTCGCGCACAAATACCATCGGCACATGAGTGTGGCCGAAAAAACAGACGCCCGTCCGCTGATAGGTAAAACTCGCGACAGCGTCGAGATTATTGAATACGTAGCCCCACTGCCCTGGCGTATCGAGGGTGGCGTGGACGATTGTGAAATCGTGTACCCGTCGCTGCAACGGCAGGCTGCGCAGCCATTCCTTGTCCTGGTCACTCAAACGTTCGCGCGTCCACTCGATCGCGCGCTCGGCGAGCTCGTTGAAACGTTCCGACGACGCGGGGAACGTTGCTTGCTCGTCGTGATTGCCTTTCACCACCGGGCAATCGAGCTCGCGAACAAGCCGGATGCATTCACCCGGATTTGCGTTGTACCCGACAACATCGCCCAGACAAACGAAGTGCGTGCATCTGCGCCGACGCGCGTCCGCCATTACGGCTTCAAGCGCTTCGAGATTGGAATGAATGTCACTGAAAATTGCGAACCGCATTGATAAAGGTTAAGGCGTTGAAGCCTTACAACGTTGTAACGGTAGAATCAAAACCGCTTCAACGCTTCAACGATTTTAACGCTTCAACGGTCCTGTCTCAGGAATTCGTTGGTCCTGCGGAATGCCGAGTTTGTCTTCGAGGAACTTCAGCCGCTTGATCAGAGTCGGCAGTCGCTCCTTCTCGCCCTCATCGTAGAGGCTGCGCAGGCGGTCGTATGCTTCGCGCTCGCGCCCCTCGCAATACGAAAGCTCGTAGGCCGAGAAACGCCGGTCCCAGGGCGCTGCTTCCTCCAACATGGCTGCCTTGGCGTAATATTCAGCAGCGCGCTCGTGGTCTTTGTATTTTTCCTTATACAAACGGGCTAGCGCTTCGTACAGCTCGGGGCGATCGGGATTATTTTTAATTCCGCGCTCGAGGAAATCCTTGCCGAGCGCAAAGTATTCGCGCTGCGCCTTCACTCGCAGCGCTTGCCGCGGCTGGTTGGTATCGTTCATGGCGGCTACGCTCGCGTTCCACGCCATGTGCCACGCGGCGGTGTCCCAAAACAGGAGCACCCGTGGTTGCAGCGTCGTGATTTGTCGGAACAACCACAGCATTCGGCCCCATTGGGTGTTTTCCCATGCGGCATGTGCCTGGATAAAAAGCGCATCGGCGACGATGGCTCGAAATCCGCTCAGTGCGGCGATGAATCCCAGTTGTCCGAGTTTTTCGCGAAGGTCGAGATTGAATTCGACGCCGCGAAAATGTTCCTGCCGGTGAAGAGCCGCAAGATCGCGTTCGACCGGCAATTTGAGCAGGCCCATCACGATTAATACCGCCAACGCGATCAGGCCTCGCGTCATAATTCTTTTCCGTAAAACACAAAAATCGCCAGTAACGTGTAGATCACGGTGTAGAAAACGCCCAGCATCGCAGTCTTGATGAACACTGCCATCGAAATTGCGGTGCCAGCGACGATGTCATCCACCAGATTGAAAGCTTGCAGATCGGGAAAGAGCAGCGCCACGATCGCAAGAAACACGCGTGTGACTAAACCACCGCCGTGCGCGGTCAGCCAATACTCGCGCGCAGTAGCTTCCAGGTGTCCGATGAAATAAATAAAAACCATCACCACGATCGTAAAGATCGTTGAGGTGGCGAATGTAGAGACAAACAGTGTTAGGGCTGTAAGAAGGCACGCTTTGAGGAAGATGATGATGATTCCGGGAACAAGATCGACGTTGAACGCGGAGGCGCGAACGGCGCGCAGAGCATCGGCGAGCTGGTCCGACGGCGCGCTGGCCATTTGTTTCGCGGTAGCCTGCAGCACTGCCTGCTCGCGCATGTACAGCACGGCCAGGAACGCAGCGACCATCACCAGAGTGCTGATTGCCAGCAACAGAAGAACTCCCGCAATTTTACCCACAACATATTCGAAACGCGGCACCGGCTTGGCGAGAATGGTATAAACCGTGCGGTCTTCGATGTCCCGCGGCAGCATTCGCGCCGTCGCGACGATCGCCAATAGCGAAGTGAACATCGAGATCGCGCCTAACGAGACGTCCTTCAGGATTTGGAATTCCTGTTGGAAAGAAAATTGCGCCATGAAAATCGAGCTGCCAATCAACAGCAGCCCGAACACCAGCAGCACATAAAAAACTTTCAGGCGCGTCAGCTCGGTGAGTGTGTTGCTGGTGATGGCGAGAATGCGCGACAGGGAGAAAATGCGGTGACGCGTCGAAATCGTTGAAGCGTTGCCGCCTTCGCCAAGGCTACGGCGGCCGGGGGAACGTTGAAGCGTTGAAGCGGCTTCGCTGTGTGTCATTTTCGTTTACTTAGTTCGTCATTCGCGAGTTGGGCTTTTGTCATTCCCTCCGGTCGAGTCCAGGAACAATCTTTCCAGTGTGGTGGTCGATTTTCGTCGCTCGAGCAACTTTGCGTTCGAGCGGCTGACGAAGGATTCAATCTCGCGGACCAATTCGTCAGAAGCATCGGCTATCACAAGCTCAGTTTGATTTTCAATTGCGATCAATTCCTGCAAACGCCCTTCGCGCACCAGCACGCCATCGGCGAGAATCCCGATGCGGTCGCAAATTTCCTGCGCTTGCGCGAGCAAATGCGACGAGAGCAACACGGTGATTCCGCGGCGCTTGAGGTCCATGATCAAGTCGCGAATTTCGCGCGACCCCGCCGGATCGACGCCAGCGGTCGGTTCGTCCAGCACGACGAGCCTTGGATCATGAATCAATGCTTGCGCAAGTCCGATCCGTTGCAGCATTCCTTTCGAATACGTGCCGAGCCGGCGGTCGCCCGCCTTGCTTAGCCCCACAACATCGAGCAGTTCGGTTACGCGGTTCTTCAAGGGTGCACCTGTCATTCCGCAAAGGCGTCCGAAAAAACGCAGCGTTTCCGCGCCGGTGAGAAATTTGTAGAAATAAGGGTTCTCGGGGAGAAAACCCACTGCTTCCCGGCTTTCGACAAGGCGACTGTCTTGTCCAAAAATTTCGGTGCGGCCGCGTGTAGGTGACACGAGCCCGAGAATAATTTTCAGTGTGGTGCTCTTGCCGGAGCCGTTCGGCCCGAGCAATCCGTACACTTCGCCCGGTTCGATGCGGAGGCTGAGGTCCTTTACCGCGACAACCCCGCGAGTGGGATGGAAGGGAACAGGAAAAATTTTGGTTAATCCGTGAACAGCGACTGCCGGACAGGGTTCCGCGTCGTTGCGGCCTAACGAGTCAGTCATGGCGAATCTCAAACCCGCGGGCAGCGACCGGTTCGTTCAACTTGTTCTCGGTTTGTTTGCGGATGAGCGAATGAAGTTCGCTTTGAGCGACCTGATCGAGAAATGCGCGCACCTCGCCCTCGTCACCTGTAACCTGAAGTTCTACGCGACCGTCCCGCAGGTTGCGCACCCAACCGGTCACGTCAAACCCTTTGGCGATGTGGCGCACAGTGAAACGGAATCCGACGCCCTGGACGTGACCTTCATAAAATACCTGAAGCGAGATCATCACCTGCTCCAAGATGGAACCCGAGCATCGTCTATTTATACGAATAGACGAGACAGAAAGTACCTTCCTGGCCCTCGATCGAATCGACGGATACAAAATACTGGCCGCTGTTCTCCGGCGCGAAACCGGCCGCCGCTTTGTCCCCGTTGCTGAAATTCTCGGTGGTCAGTTGTTTTCCGGTTTCATCATAAAGGCCGACCGCAACTTTTTTTAGCGGCTCCGTCGTGCCTACAGAAAACCAATACTGATTTCCCGCATAAAGGTTCACCGCGATCAGGGCGTGATCGTGCGGCTTAAGCACGCCGCACGAATATCCGTCTCGAATCTTGAAACCGTCATTCGCAAATGCTCCCGCGAGCTCGAGCGCGTCCTTGCGCGCATTCACTTCAGCGTCTGTGTCTGCGCGGAGAACGACGCTCGCGCTCAGCGCAAAGATCAAAAGGAAGAACCGGAAGCAACGTTTCATTTGGGCGATTCCTTGCTCTCTATTTTTGTCATCAGCTTGCCGACCGTCTCATTGAGTTTTCGCACGTCGTCGGCGCTCGGCGCCTTGCCCTCGGGAAACGACACAAGTTTCTCAATTCCGGTGAGTTGTTCGCTTACATCTTTGACCAGGGGTTCCTGACGTAATTCAGGCGAAATTGCATTGAGCTTTGACTGCATAAAGTGGACCAGTGCCGGTTCGCGCAGAACCTTTGCGGCTGGCTCGTTGTAGTTCTTGATAATCGCGCCGGTAACCACCTGTGTTCCACGGATCCACCCGCCAAGAGTTACCAGGATGACCAGGTCCTGGTCGGCGTGCGATTGCATCGAGGACTTCACCTCGTTTTGCGTCGCTTCCAATTCCTCCTGGAGCGTGTCCCATTCATTGTGCTCGGCAAATTCATTGATGCTATTGCCGCGGCTGAGCAGTTGCTCGCTCACCCCAAGCGCCTTTCCGAGTTTCATAATGTCCGACCCAATATTTTTCACCTGCTGACCGTCCTTGGCTTCCACCGCGATGAATCCATCGGCTATCAAACCGCCAAGATTGAGGGCGATCTGCGCGCGATTGGCGTACGTTACAGGAATCGGCGCGCGGTATTGAGCTGACCAGTTTATTTTTCCAGCTTTGGCTAGCGCGGCAAACAGCTCGCCCGGTGTCGGGACGGTAATGGAATCGGTTTTGACAGCTTTTGCCATTTGATCCGACGACAGACGTTCCCCTTCCTCGGCCGCCGCTGTGGAAATAGCAGCAACCAACGCAAGCATGGCGAGTGCAACCAAACGAATCATCGCGAAGATTATGCGCGCCTCAGCGAAATTGCCAATCGGAATCTATCACACGATGAGGCCTCAATTGCATTACGCGTCCATTTCACTTTTGGCTCACGTATGTGATCAAAAACTGAAATCGGCGCTTGCCCAATCTCGCGGCTCTGGTCATGCTCCACCTTTGTGAGTGCCAGGTCAGCAGAACTCCTCAATCTACTTCTCTGGACGGCGGACGAATTGATGCGGCCCACGTTCCGCAATTTAACTGAGTCCTACGAAAGGTGGGCTTATCGCAAAGGTCTGCTCGTTCAACTGCATCGAATTAGAGCGGCGACGTTGGATTGAGAGAAAGGCAGGCGCGCCTCAGGACCGAATCTATCGTTTAACGGAGCAAAAGCGCCTGCATGCTTTGGGAGGACGCGACCCCGAGCAACGCTGGACACGATCTTGGGACGGACAATGGCGAATGGTTCTTTTTAACATGCCTGTAGGCAAAGATGCCCAGCGCCGGCGACTCTGGAGTTATCTGCGTGATAAAGGATTCGGATACTTGCAGAACAGCGTTTGGATTACGCCCGATCCACTGGAGGAGGAACGGCAGATTCTCGGAGGCGAAAAAATCAATGTCGAATCGCTGATTCTTTTGGAAGCGCGGCCATGCGCGGGAGAGAGCGATGAGCAAATCGTCGCCGGAGCGTGGGATTTCGAACGGATCAACAAGCTCTACACTCACCATCTGAAGGTGCTGAAACAGCGGCTGACCGGTTTGCTGCGAACGGAGGCCGGCGCAAAATCGCTGGGGCCGCGGCGGAGCACGAGGCATGGCTGAATGCAGTGAGAAACGATCCGTTGCTGCCAGAATTAATCTTACCTTCCGATTATCTTGGAAAACGCGCCTGGCAGCGCCGAAAATAGGTACTCCACGAAGCGGGGCGCCCCCTCGGGTCGTTTACACAGCAATAGGCCGAGAACCCCCTTTTCACTTTTCGATCACATATGTGATCAAAAAATGAAATGCAGCTGTAACAGGTGCGCCCGATTGAGTGTCTGCAGAGGAGCGAATATGTTATGGGATTGCTTCGAGTGGCAAAAGCTGTTCTAGTCCGCAAAGCGTATGGCGAGCACGAGCATTACCCGCGTTCACGCCCGTGAAATTTTGGATTCTCGGGGCAACCCAACAATCGAGGCGGATGTGCGGGTTGAAGGCGGCGCGGTTGGGCGAGCGGCCGTTCCCAGCGGGGCCAGCACCGGGGAACATGAAGCACTAGAATTGCGCGACGGCGACAAGAGTCGCTTCGGTGGCAAAAGCGTGAGAAAAGCGGTTGGCAATGTGAACCACAAGATTGCGCCGATTCTCAAAGGCTTGGACGCGCGGGACCAGCCGAACATCGACGGCAAACTTATCGAACTCGACGGTACGCCGACTAAGAAGAATCTCGGCGCCAACGCGATGCTGGCCGTTTCGCTCGCAGTTGCCCGAGCCGCGGCTGCCGCGGAAAATCTACCGCTCTTTGGATATCTCGGCGGATCCGAAGCGCGAGTGCTTCCAGTGCCGATGATGAACATCTTGAACGGCGGCGCGCACTCGGACGCGCCGATTGATTTCCAGGAATTCATGATCGTGCCACGGGGCGCGCCGAGTTATTCAGAAGCGCTGCGTTATGGCACCGAGGTCTATCACGCGCTGAAATCTGTGCTGAAAGCGCGACATCTTTCCACGGCGATCGGGGACGAAGGTGGATTTGCGCCGCAGCTCGATTCCGCTGAAGACGCGTTGGAATGCATTTCTGCAGCCGTCGAGAAGGCGGCTTACAAACTAGGCGAACAAATCTTCATCGCGCTCGATCCCGCTGCGTCGGAATTCTATGACTGCGAAAAGAGTCTTTATGTTTTCAAGAAATCCGGTGGCGCAAAAAAGACCGCTGAAGAATTGATCGATTATTACGCAGACCTTTGTGCGCGCTTCCCAATCATCTCGATCGAGGACGGTTGCGCCGAGGATGATTGGGATGGCTGGAAAAAATTGACGGAAAAACTCGGCGCCAGGATTCAATTGGTCGGCGACGATCTTTTCGTAACGAACGTGAAGTTTCTTCAAAAAGGCATTGCCGAGCACGTAGCGAATTCCATTCTTATCAAGGTAAATCAGATCGGAACCCTCACGGAAACACTCGCCACGATCGATCTGGCAAAGAAAAATAATTACGCGACCGTGATCAGTCATCGTTCCGGTGAGACTGAGGACACGACCATTGCCGACATCGCGGTGGCGACGAACGCGGGCCAAATCAAGACTGGTGCGCCATGCCGGAGCGACCGCGTAGCCAAGTACAACCAGTTGTTGCGGATCGAAGAAGAACTTGGTGACAAAGCGGTGTACGGCGCTACACTCCGCTGAAGTGGATCACGGTTACGCTGATTTCCGCGCGCGTCGCGAAGCCACAGTCTGGCAGCGACTTAACCGGATTCTCCTGGTTCTACTGATCATCGCAATCTGGCTTGTGATCGTGAGCCTGTTCGTGCCGCCCTATAAGAAATTGATGCAGAGCCGCACGGAAATCGACAACCTCCAGCAACAGGTGAACGACCAACAAACTCTGCTGGCGCGCCAGACGCGCGAGGTCAATTTGCTCAAGACAGATGTCAGCTATCTGGAAACGATCGCGCGGGATCGCCTCGATCTGATGAAAGAAGGCGAAACCATTTTTCGCCTGGAAACAGCGCGGGCAAAGCCGAAGCCCGTCGCTCCCACGCGCAAGTAGGGTAGCGCACGCGTCCCGCGTGCTGGTTTCGGCGTCGCGCCGAAACAATCTTTCCTTTAATCTGGCCACCAGCGACCGAGCAGACCTGTAAAGAAAGGTTTGCGATCGCGAGGACGCCCTGCCAGCACGCGGGACGCGCGCTCTACCCTTTGCGATTTGCCGCGATTTCAATTAACGTCAGCCATGCCAACGGAAATCTCCATTCCAGATGCTGAGGATCTGAAATCGCGCGTGCGCGAATTGCGGAGGTTTCTTTGACGTCGAGCAGCTTCAGAAAAACCTAGGTGCAATCGAGGCGCGAATGGCTGCGCCTGATTTCTGGTCGAATCGGGAGCGCGCACAGGCGGAAGTCGAGGAAGTTTCCCGATTGCGTTCGTTGATCAATCCGTTCCAACAATTGGAACGCGAGATCAAGGATTTCAGCGCGTTGCAAGAACTGGCTGCGGAAGAAAGCGACCCGACGCATCGTGCGCAGGCAGAGAAAGAAATCGCAACCGAACACGACCGTCTGGCCCACACGCTTGACGAGTTCGAGTTGCGCCAGTTTCTCTCAGGCGACAACGATCGTGCGAACGCGTTCGTCACCATTCACTCTGGCGCCGGCGGCACGGAGTCGTGCGACTGGGCCGACATGTTACTGCGGATGTACCAGCGCTGGATCGAACGCAGCGGTTTCAAATCGCAAACAGTGGACATTCAACAGGGCGAAGAAGTCGGCATCAAATCGGTGACCCTGCTGGTAACGGGCGAGTACGCCTACGGACATCTACAGACCGAGCGCGGCGTGCACCGGCTCGTGCGCATCTCGCCGTTCGACGCGAATAAGCGGCGGCACACTTCATTCGCGAGCGTTGATGTTGTGGCCGAAATCGCTGATACCGCGCCGATTGAAGTTAATCCGGCCGATTTAGAGATCGATACGTTTCGCAGCGGCGGCAAAGGCGGCCAGAACGTGAACAAGGTCGAAACTGCGGTGCGGATTTTGCACAAACCGAGTGGAATCGTCGTCGCCTGCCAGGCCGAGCGCAGCCAGGGACGCAACCGCGAGCTGGCGATGAAAATGTTGAAAGCAAAACTTTATCAGCTCGAAGAAGACAAGAAACGCGCGGAGATGGAGCGGCAATACGGGGAGAAAGGCGAGATTGCTTGGGGAAATCAAATTCGTTCGTACGTATTTCAGCCATATCAAATGGTGAAAGATCACCGGACGGGCGCCGAGACCAGCAACGTGCAAGCGGTGATGGATGGCGACATCGACATGTTTATCCAGGCCAAATTGCGCGGCGAGAAAAACACAAAGGGCGAGGACAAAGAGTTGTAGCGGCACTCGCCGCGGCGAGCGCCCGGCGTTTGACACAAACGCCGCTACACTGTCAGCAGCTTTAACCGAAAACGAACATCAAACTCGCCGCCGTTATGTGCACGGCAACATGCTAGACATGCCACTGTGCGTTTGATCTTGCGCACGCGAGGAAAATCGCGGCGGCAATTTGGACAGCGATAGATAAAACGCGGGGCATAACGCTTCGCTGGAAACGGCAGCGTATGACACCGTTTTTCGCCGGCGATCCCCAAGTCGCGGCAAGCTTCTTGCCACTCGATCCCGTGCGGCGAAATCCGCCGCCGGCTTTTTTCTCGAAATTGAGCCAGGATATGCGCCAGCTCATGCCGCAACGTGCGGTCGATCTCTGCCGGATGATCAACGAGCCGCGGGTTTAGCGAAATGAGTTTCTGGCGATAATCAGCGCGGCCGGCGGCGGTTTTGAGGCGAGGATTCCATTCAACGCGAAGTTCTGTTGCGATTTGTTTCGCTCCTAACGAACATAGGAGCTGTCGCGCTTTTGTTTCAAGATCGCTTGATTTGTAGCCGCTTCGCTGTGGGAAGCGCGACGCGTCCCACAGGGACTCGGCTACAGTTTGAAACGCGAATTCGAGCTGTCTAAGCGACGGCATATTCGCGGGCGTCTTTGGTCCGCTTCGCGATTCGCTCAAGTGCATCGGCAGCATCTTCGATTTCTTCCGCGGTCGTACGTCTGCCAAGCGATAAACGAATGGCCGATCTGGCGTTTTCCATCGGCAATCCCATGGCGAGTAAGACATGCGACGCCCTCACCGAGCCAACCATGCAGGCCGAACCGCTCGACGCGCAGACGCCTTCCAAATCCAGCGCCATCAGCATCGTTTCCGAATCAACGCCGATGAAACTTGTGTTGAGCGTGTTAGCGAGCCGATGAGTGGGATCGCCATTTTGCTGCGCGTCCGGGAAAACGTTTGCGATCCGTCTCGACAATTCATCTCGCAAGTTTTTTTGCCTCTCTTGCTCATGCTCATGCTCTTGATCGATCCACTCGGCGGCCGCAGCCATTCCCGCGATCCCGGCGACGTTTTCTGTCCCGGGGCGCCGCTGATTTTCGTGCGCGCCGCCGAACATGATTGGCTGAATGGGCAAACCGCTGCGTAAAAATAGAAAGCCCGCTCCCTTGGGGCCGTAAAATTTATGCGCCGCAAAACTGCCGGCATCGACTAATGAGACATCGATGTCCACTTTGCCGAACGCCTGGACCATGTCGCTGTGAAGCAACACGCCGCGCTCGCGGCATATCCGTGAAATTTCGCGCATCGGCTGGATGACGCCGGTCTCGTTGTTCGCAGTCATGATCGAGACGAGTTTGGTGTCAGGCCGAATTGAATCGGCGAGCTGATCGAGATCGACCATTCCGTTTTTGGAAACATTGAGCCAGGTGACGTCAAAACCTTCGTGGTTCTCAAGGTGTTCGACTGCGTTCAGCACGGCGTGATGTTCGGCTTTGTTGGAGATGATGTGGCCGGGGCTCGCCAAACTCGACGGCTTTAAGCCGTCAAGTTTGGCGGAAGCTCGGGACAAACCGAGCACACCCAGGTTGCATGACTCGGTTGCGCCGCTGGTAAAAATGATTTCGCCGGGTTTCGCGCACAGCAGCGCGGCGAGCTTGTCGCGAGCGTTGTCGATTGCTGCGCGCGCTTCGCGGCCAGCGGCGTGGACACTGGATGGATTGCCGAAATGGCGATTGAGATATGGCAGCATCGCTTCGCGCGCTGCGTCGCATAACGGAGTTGTGGCGTTGTAATCGAGGTAAATCATCATTTCTTCGTTTTACTCTTGCTCATGCTCATGCTCGTGAAAAGTTCGCGATGGCGAGGGCGCCATCGCCAGGTCGCCGCGGCGACCGCTCCCCCGGAAGGTCACTTCTGAAATTCATTGCGTGTCGTTGCGGGCTCATGTTTTCGTTTCGGCACGACGCGGACTTCTTTCTCTTCGTAATAGACTAACGAGTTCGGTGGAACGCTCGTTGTGAGAAAAACGTTGGCGCCGATCGTGGAATTCGCGCCAATTACAGTGTCGCCCCCCATGATCGTGGTGCCAGCATAAATGCAGACGCCGTCTTCAATCGTCGGATGGCGTTTTTTCCCGCGCAAGCCTTGTCCCGCCCCGAGCGAGCGCGCGATGAAGGAGACGCCCTGGTAAAGTTTAACGTGCGACCCGATTTGCGTCGTCTCGCCAACAACGACGCCGGTCCCGTGATCGATGAAGAAATGCGAACCAATTTGCGCGCCGGGATGAATATCGATGCCCGTGCGGCTGTGCGCCCACTCGGTCATGATGCGCGGAATCAGCGGCACTTTCCCGTAGAGAAGATGCGCCATTCGATAGATCGCAATCGCTTCGAGGGCGGGATACGCGAGAATGATTTCCTCGTAACTTGTCGCGGCCGGGTCGCCTTCATAAGCCGCGTCGATGTCCGTCCAGAGCATGCGACGAACCGACGGCAACTGTTTGAAAAACTCAGTCAGCACTTCTTCGGCTTTCGCTTCTGTTGGTTCATCCGGAGGAATTTTGCCGAGGCTTCTGCAAATCTCGGTTCTGAGTCGTGCGTGCAAATGCCTGACGCGAATCCGCGTAGTGTCAGCCAGATCTTCGGAACTCACGAGCGCTTCACTGCGAAAACCGGGAAACATCAGGCTCATCAACTCGGTGCATGCCGCTTCGACGGATAGACGCGACGGGAGGTTAGCGGCGGCGGCGAGATAGTTGATTCCGCCGGTCTCGCCGTAGGTCTGAAGCAGTTCATCCACTGCGTCGCGTGTTGTCGTGGCCATCACGTGAAATATGCGCCCGCCGAGCGCGAAAAAAAGCGAAAGTGTGGCGCGTCGGAGTAAGCCGTTGAAACGGCTTGCGCGTTGCGGCAGCGGCGAGCGCCGGCCTAAAGGCCGGTGTTAATGAAAAACTTGCGCGTTCGCTTGGCAGTGTCGCCCAATCGGGGTCTGAACCACTGGCTGTGGCATGGGCGATCCAGACGATTACATCGACGCATAAGAGTACCATTGAAGCTTCAGCATTGGCGACCAAGACCCAAGTCGAGCGAGAGATCGACACAAGCCGTTTTAACGGCTTACGATGGCCTCGTGTCTGTGCATTCGTACTCTCGCTGCTGGCTTCACCTGATCTGGGGAACATTGAATCGGGAGCGAGTCCTAAACAAAAAGACAGCTGCGGGTCTTTCGCGATATCTGCAGGAATACGCCGACGAGCAGGGCGTGTACATGAAAATCAACTTCGTGAATTCCGATCATGTGCACGCGCTGGTTGATCTTCCCACTGGGTTGTCGATCGAGAAGCTGATACAACTCCTAAAGGGAAGCTCTTCCCACTGGATCAATTCAAAGGATCTGATCACGGGAAAATTTGCCTGGGGCAGAGGGTATGGCGCGTTTTCTGTATCGCAGTCAAATGTTGGTCGAGTGGCGCGATACATCGCGGACTAGGAGGAGCACCACCGCATCCGTACATTCTCAGAGGAGCTCAAAGAATTTATCGAGCGCCACGGGCTGCGTTGGAGAGAGGAAAGAAGCCGTTAAAACGGCTTTGGGTTCGCAGCGGGCGCGACACCGGCCTGAAGGCCGGTGTTAATGAAAGGAAAGTCGTTGCACAACTCAGGTACTGCACCAGCCGATCCAGGCGCACTTTCCGCATCCTGGCAAGCTGCCGTAACCGGGCCGGGTTCACGGTCTTTTTTCGCCCACGATTCTGGCGTCCTAGGTAGGCCATTACGTGCCGCAACTCTTGCAGCGGGATCTCATTAACACCGGCCTTTAAGCCGGTGCTATTGGCGAAGCATCGACCCAAGCCCTTTTAACGGCTTTCAATTATGATTCGATTCACGCCGAAGCAGCCGGTCACCTATTCGACGCTTGATTGCGTCTCAGGCCCCGCGGGCTTGGAGCCATTGCAAGGCGAAGCGGGCGACTTCGCGCGAGTTTTTCAGATCGAGTTTGTCTTTGATGTGCGCCCGGTGTGTCTCCACCGTTTTGGGACTGAGATTCAACTGCTTGGCGATCTGACGCACTTCGTGTCCTTTGCCGATCAGTTCCAAGATTTCAAGTTCGCGATCGCTCAGTCTCTCGACCGCATCGGCCTCGCCTCCAGCCTGGCGATGCGCGAATTTTGTAATTACCTGCGCCGCCATGGCTGGGCTGAGATAGGGGCGCCCATTGAAAACTTCGCGGATGGCCTGGATCACGTTGGCCATGGCTTCATGCTTCATGACATAGCCGTCCGCTCCGGCACGCAGTGCGCGCAGCGCATAAAGCGATTCATCGTGCATTGAGAGCACCAGAACCGGCAGCTTCGGAAATTCGGCCCGGATATTTTTGATGAGCTCAATGCCATTGGCGCCCGGCAAACTGAGGTCCACAATTGCCAGCTCGGGATTCAGTTTGCGAATCACCTCCATCGCTTCGGCGGCGTTGCCCGCCTCGCCGCAAACTGCGAAACTGTCGTCGGACGAAATCAGTTCCTCGAGACCTTTTCGAAACAGAGGGTGATCATCGACAATGACAATCCGTTTCGCCTCTGGCGATTCGCACTTCGGGTTCTGGTTAGTCGATCTGGTGTATTTCATTTCACTTCCGGCGGTGTGCATTTCAACTCACTTCACTTGTCCCTGCTAAGGATACGCCACCCAGAGTGTCGGCAGATGGAAAAATTTACACCACCGCGGCCAAGGCTTTCGTGATTTTCCCTGCGAATATCCTCTGCTGACCATTCTCTTTGGTGCGCGGCTTACGCGGCTGAGATGCGCCGTCCGGTAAATAGCACGAAACACAAGTGCCACCTTTCCGTGGACGTTCTATTTTCAATCGTCCGCCGATCAACTGAGCCCGATAATTCATAATGTGAAAGCCCATGCCGCGCTTCAGTTTCGATTCGGTCAAAAATCCGACACCGTCATCAATTACGCGCAAAACCATTCCCAATTGCGATCGCTCGAGTTTGATCACAATTTGCCGCGCTTGAGCATGCTTGTTGGCGTTGATCACCGCCTCACGCGCAATGCGATAGAGATGCGCTGCAGCGATATTATCGTCGATATGGAATGAAGGCCTCACCAGGAGCCGGCACGGTATCTTCCAAATCTCCCGGTCAACCAAATCTTGCAACGCGGTGACCAGGCCGGCGGCATCGACATCGGCCCGGTGCAGAGCGCGGGAAAGCTCCCGCGTGTCAGCCGCAGCATCGTTCACCAATTCCGCGATCTTTTCGATATCGCTCGCGTCGATAACCCGATGGTTCCTTAGTCGCAGCGCGACTGAGCGCGCCATGAATGCGACCG
>JBKPBJ010000180.1:0-8811 GCA_046726875.1 Verrucomicrobiota bacterium | reverse complement strand
CAACTTCTCCGGCGTGTCACTCGCATCGAACGAGAACAACAGCACGCGAAATTGTCGGGGATCGGCGGAAGAGCCGGACAGCGCAGTTTTGAGTTGATCAACGTTCGCGATACATGCGGCCGGACAGCGGGTATAAATCGGCAGAAGGATCACGGGAAAACCTGCAAATTCCGATAGTCCTCGGACCCCTCCCGCGTTATCGGTCCAGGTGATCGGCGCTACGGAGTTTCCGCGCTGCGGCGAAACGTCTTTGACTGTGCCCGCAAACGCGTTGGTAGCAAAAGCGACGTAAAAGACAGACAGGAGGAGTCTCATCTGGTCAAAGTCAAGATCGTGTGCTGGTGATCGGCCGGGGATTGTCTGGCGAGTAACCAGGCGCGCCGGGGAAATTGCTGCGAAGGGTTTGCGCGATTGGTGCAGCGTAGGCGATCACCAGTAGGAGCGCAGCACCCGCCAGCCACGGAGTGAAAGTTTGTACCGCGGGAACGCGCTCGTCGTGATACGGCTCAGACACAATCAGCTCCAGGTTGCCTTGCTTAACTCGCTTGCCGAAAAGCGTGGCGAAGAAAACCAAAAAGAACATCAGCGCCGCGACGGTCATGATCGTGCCGCCGATGCTGCCGAGTATTTTCGCAGTCTGCCAATCGGGATGATAAAGGTGCGACTGCGGATCGGTGTAACTCAGACCCATGTTCGTCCGGCGCGGTTCGCCGCTCGCGCCGCCGATAAAAAGGCCGGTGGAAAAAATCATGATGCCCACTGTCCAGATGTAAGGCACCAAAACGTTCCAGGTCGGCAACTTGATCTCCTTTCCCGTGAGCGTTGCGACCAGAAACAAACTCATGCCGATGTAAGCGAGAAAGATCGGGCCGGCGACGGTTTGGTGGAAATGCGCCGGCAACCAAGAGGTGTTGTGTACGACGTTATCGAGGTTGTACGACGCGTTGATTACGCCTGTGATTCCGCCAAAGATAAAAATGAACAGGCCCGCAAACAGATAGGAGAACAACCAGCGATCTTTGTCGAAGTACGGAAGTTTAGACCACCATCCGATGAGGCCGCGACCGCCCCGCTCGCGCACGCCGTACTCGAGCGATGCCCCAATTGTGAACGCCGTAAGAAAACTCGGAATCGCCACAAGCATCGTAAAGAACGCATGCACGAATTTCCATGTGCTGCTGATGCCAGGTTCCGTGAACTGGTGATGAATCCCGACCGGTGCGGAGTAGAGCACGAGCCACAAAAACGTCAGCCGCCCTGCGAAATCGGAAAAAAGTTTCCCGCCGGCGAGTTTCGGCAACATGGTGTAGTACATGACGTAAGCCGGGACGAGCCAGAAGTACACGAGCGGATGACCGAAGAACCAAAAGAGCATCCGCGCCAACGGCACATTGACTGTGGCGACCCAACCCATCGACCACGGAAGCAGGAGAAAAATAACCTCGATCGCCACTGGCGCCGTCGCGACGAGCCAGATTATGAACGTGGCGAAAATGCCGACCACAGCCAGCGGCACCTTCTCGCCCGCGTGCTCGCGTTTCCAAGCAATGTAAGGCGGTAACCAGTTGAAGAACGCGATCCACGAGCCAACGACCAGCAACACAGTGCCAATGTAAAAGGCCGGATGCGCCCGCAACGGCGGGTAAAATGTGTAAAGGACCGTGGCTTTTCCCAGGAGAATGGCTGCCGCCGCGAGAAGCGTGCCGACAAACATCAATCCAAACGACAGCCATGCCGCTTTCATATTGAGTGGCCGGCCGAGATAGTAGCGAACGATCGCGTAACCAAAAGCAACCGCGAAGAAAGTGGTGAACACGATTGCGTTTACGACACCGTGCAGCGTTAGCCCCTGGAAGTAACTCAGGCCCAGAAATTGCGAGCTGCGAATGATGCCGGCGCGATAAAGCACCTGCATCAACCCGTGATAAATTCCCAGGATCAACAGCACCATGGGGAAAATGATCTCGATCAGAATCATTTTCCGGAGCCCCGGTTCGATGTCGATTTTTGCTTCGCTGCCATTCATATCAAAGGCTGTCATGTTGAGCGAAGCGAAACATCTCTGGATGTTCTTCCGACTCCAGAAATGATCAGAGATTCTTCGCTTCGCTCAGAATGACATGGATGAGACGGCTGTGGTTCCGTAACTCGATAGGTGATCATTTCAACGTTTGCAGGTACTCAACAATTTCCTCAATCTCATGATCGCTGAGGTCCGTCTTCGGCATCTCCTGCTCGAATTTCCCAGCAATAACTTTCGCCTCAGGACGAAGGATTTTGTCGCGAATAAAATCATCGGTGACTGTAACGCTTGAGCCATCCCTCAATTTTTCGGTTCGACCGTACAAGCCTTTGAACGTTGGTCCGATACCTGGTTGACCATCAAGCGAATGGCATGTCGTGCACAGATTTGCGTCGAGGAGTTTGTAACCGGGATGCGTCGGCTCGGCTGCAGGGAGCGGTTTTGGCTTTGCAGCGAATGTTGCCGCGTCCACCACATGCAGCTCGGCAGCCATTTGGTCATGCCCGGTACCGCAAAATTCATGACACAGGAGTTGGTAAACGCGTGGCTTATCAAATTTGACTCGCGCATAGTTCACCACGCCAGGTACGGCCATCAGATTGAGATTTGTGCCAAGCATAATCAGGCCGTGTGTTACGTCGGCGGCGCTGAGATAAACATCGAGAGTCGATCCTACCGGGACGGTCACATTCTCTGGCTCGAATTTCCACATGCGCGCGACGTAATGCACCTCGTAATGTGTCGGCGAATGCGCGATCAATTCACCTTTCTGGAACGGTTTGATGTCAGTGAGGCATGTGGGCAGCCCAACGTGGAACAGATTGATCGCGAGCGCAGACAGCGCCAAAAGCACCACAGCAAACGCCAGCGCCACCCAAATAATCCGCTTCTCCAGTTGCGTTGCGCTCAGCTTGTTCATGCGCGCGCGATCATGATCCAGTAAACGACGAGCCACAGCGCCGCGTAAAACAGAATTAAGAGCGCAAAAAAGAAAACCGCGCCGCTTGGAAAGAACCGCTTCCCGTTTTCTGGTCCACCTGGCTCCATCAGTTCAAAATTGGCCTGAGAATCCTGCCAAACCTGGCAAGGCGACGAAAGCGAAATCGTCGCAATGCGTTATTTTTCCATCTGCCGAAGCTTGAAATAAATCGCGACCATCAAAAGCCCGATAAACGCAATGCTCACAGCGAGGCCGATCTGACGGTATTTAAATTCTTCGGTGGCTTTGTCGACCAGTGCATCGGTGCGTTTAACGGCTTCTTCACCCGGCGCGGCGACTTGCTGAAAACTATTTCGGCTGAACGAATGCACATATGTGCGCGACTTCTTTAACGCGTCTCCAAGCTCTGTCAGTTGGTTATTGATCGGCTCCACATCCAGGCCTCTGGCTGCGAACTTTTCCGACACCGCGATGAACCTTGTCCGCGCCTGGTCGAGCTGAGTGATTGTGTCGTGAAAGTAGTCCGCGGTCTTAATGCAATCCGGGGTGGTCTTGGCGTATTCGTTATGGCAATCGCCGCATAACTGGCCAGGCCCAGTCGCCAGCATCGCGTCATGCGTCTTGGCAATGGCATGATTGTTATGGCACTGGCCGCACTCAGGCCAGTTGTGTTGATCAAACGCCTGCTTGTGTTTGCTGCCGTCAAATAGGCTGGCATTAGCCGAATGACAAAGACTGCAACTCCGGCTGACCTGCGCAACTCCTGGTGGGCTGGCCGCGTGGTTGCCATGGCAGGTGTTGCATGCTGGCGCGCCGAGGTCACCGCGCACGAGCAATGCGCGTCCATGCACGCTGTCGCGATATTCGGCGAGTTGCGTCGTCGGAAGCGGTGAGCCGTTGGGAAGCGTGAACCGGGCCATGATTTTCGAGTCGCTATGACAGGCGCCACAAGTCTCCGGGACGCGTTGCGCGTACACTTTCGACTGGGGATCTTTCGCCGGGCGAATGCCATGAACCCCATGGCAACTCACGCATGACGGCGCGCGATCATCGTGTTTGTCGAGCAGCGTCCGTCCGTGCGGGCTGTCCTTGAATTTCGCCAATTGATCAGTCGGCAACGAAGGATTGAACTCGTGCATCTTCGCCGGATCGGAATGGCAACGCGCGCAGAATTGAACGACCCATGCCCGATTCTTCTGGCGATCTTTCTCGGGCCATTCCTTGACGAAATCGTGTCCGAAATCGGCCGTGGAATCGCCGCCGTGACAGCCGGCGCATGAGACGCCGCGCCGAAAATGAACGTCTTCTACGACGTCTTTGAGATTCATGTGCGCCGCCGATGGGCGTGAACTCGTAGCAACCGAAAAGAGGTTCTCCGCTGATTGCGATTCGGAGTCGGTGTGACACAAAACGCATCTGTTCTGCAAGAGCACTTCCATTTTTTGCGGACGCAACTGCAAGCCGAGCAAAATTGCCAAGTGCTCTGGGCGCGTAATCACCTCCTTTTGCACAAGGTCGCTGAGCTGGGCGCGGAGATTATCGTTGAGTCCGGTGAAATACGCTTGTTCCTCCGGGATAATGATCGGTTTGCCGTTCGCGTCTTTGGCCGCAAGCATCGCGGCAAGTTTTGAGTTTGTTCCAGCAGCGGTTTGATCTGCTGCAAAACTTGCAGCCGAAATCAAAAACGCGCCAAGGACAAACGCGATCGTTCTCATCTTGCGGCACTCGAAGAGGCCCGCGAGCGGGTCATGTACGAAATTGCAATTGCAATTGCCGCGACTGCGACGGCGATCAGGCCGGCGAGCAAGTACGAAAGACCAGCCAACCCGTGCAGCCCCGCCTGCAGCAGTGCCGCCGCGGTCAGGATGAACCAGCGATGTTCGAATTTCCAAATTCGAACAACGATCACGACCGCGCCCGCAGCCAGAGTCCACCATGCGCAGACCCGCGCGACGTTGTGCATCGCGGCTAATTCATCGGTTATCCCGCGTGCTCCAATGTCCCAACCCACCAGGGTCAGGTACGTGAGAAACAAAATCGCCGCCCAGGCAAAATCGCTGAAATCCGGCGACGGTCGATCGTGGTAAGCACGGCGGTCAAGCCAAGGAATGATGGCCCAAATACCGAATAAAAATGCAATCAACAACAAACAGACCTGCGGGCCTTCCAGGCCAAAGAGATGCGGCGGAAACTCCTTCAATAATTGATACTCCCACAGAAAATACCATTCAGGTTTTATTCCGGGATACGCCGGTGCGAGCGGATCCGCTTTCTCACCGAGTTCCCAATCCATTCCCGGAATGCCCGGCCCATACGGAAGGAAAACTGCGAGCGTTGCCAGCGCCATTAAACACGCCAGCCACAACAGCGCGTCGCGCAGCGCAAAACTGGGAAAGAATTTCATCCCTCGCGGCGCGGTTTTCGCGCCGACCGGCGGTGCCATGCCCTGGCGCTGAATCAGAAGCAAGTGCAGCGCGATGACTCCGACAAATGCCAATGGCAAAATCACCACGTGCGCAGCGAAGAACCGATACAGCGTGTTAATGGTTACATCCTGGCCGCCGCGCAATACCTGCAACAGCCAATTGCCTAACAAAGGCACCGACTTCACGATGTTAGTGCCGACCGTTGTGGCGAAATAAGCCAGCTTGTTCCACGGAAGCAGATAACCAGAGAACCCAAAACCAAGCGTGAGGAGAAAGAGCAGGTAACCCGAAACCCAGGTCATTTCGCGCGGCGGCCGATACGCTTTCAGCATCATGGTGCTGAACATGTGAAGCGTCAGCGAAATAATCATCAGATGCGCGCTCCAACTGTGGATCGAGCGGATCAGCCAGCCGAACGGGACCTTTGTGGTCAGAAAACGAATGCTCTCGTACGCCGTTGCCTCACCGGGTTGGTAATACATCAACAGCAGCACGCCGGTAATCGCTTGGACAACGAAGAAGAACATGGTGATGCCGCCCAGGTAATACCAACCCATCCAATGCGACCCGATCGGCACTTCCTTGTGCTGCAGGAACTCAAACAACGGGGTGAGCTGATAACGCCGGTCCATCCAGCCGCGCAGGCCGTGGGTTTTGGCTGCGACGTTCTCGTCGGTATTCATCGCAGAAACAGCGCAGTGTACCGGAACCCCTCACCTTCGTCCTCTCCCCTTAAAGGGGCGAGGAAATGACAATGAGAAACGAAACGCGAACTCCAACACGCCGCCTCTCGCAGCGCGAATTTGTCGCCTCTCCCCTCCAAGGGGAGAGGGTCAGGGTGAGGGGTGGAAGTTTCCACAAGAGTTGCTCGCGCGAGTTATGAAGGTCTCAGGCTCGTTGTTCAGAAACGACGATTCCACCGTCAGGTTGCCGTTGGACGAGATATTGAGGCAACGGCTGCGGCGGCGGCCCTGACAATACGCGGCCATTAAGGTCAAAGCGGCCGTCGTGACAGGGGCACCAAATTATCGATTGCCCAGGTAAAAACGTGACCGTGCATCCTTCGTGCGTGCATTTCGCGCTGAACGCATGCAATTGATCACCCGCTTGCAAGACCAGCACCCGCTGCCCGCTTACCGGAACGATGACGAACTTGTTCTGCTCGAGTTTGGAGGCTTCATCGCGCGTCAGACGCGTTGGGCCGGTCGGCCCTGTTTGCGGCAGCGGTTTGAGGTAACGAATGATCGGATAAGCAATGCTTACCAGCCAACCGAGGAAGCTCGCGCCCAAAAGAATGTCGAGGAAATGGCGGCGCGATGTTGCCGGAGCCGTCGCGGCTCGTTCGTTCATGGCCGATTTTTTTATGCGTTGGTTACACCCGGTGCAAGAATTTGTTCGCGTGGCGAGACATGCTCAGACCCGCGTTCGTGTTGATAAATATTTATGAATTCCTGCAGCGGCCTTGCGGCTGTCGCGGACAGCGCGCACAACAAGATCCGGGCCGCGGACGAGATCGCCGCCGGCGAACACACCGGGGACACTGGTCATCTGATTTCCATCGACGATTACGCCGCTCCATTTGTTGACTTCGATTTCGTCGGAATTGCCGGCGACAAAAATCGGAACAGGATCGAATCCGTAGGCAATCAGCACGACATCGATGGGCAGACTGAATTCGGAACCGGAAATCGCGCGCGGCTTGCGACGGCCTTGCGCATCCGGTTCGCCCAGTTCCATGCGCACACAGCGCGCTTCGCAAACTTCGCCGGCGGCGTTCGCTGACAACGAAATGGCGTTCGTGAGAAACATGAACTCGGCGCCTTCCTCCACTGCGTTCAAGTATTCGCGGCGGCTGCCGGGCATGTTTTCGAGGTCGCGCCGATAAATGCAAATCGCTTCACGCGCGCCACAACGGACCGCGGTGCGCAGGCAATCCATCGCAGTATCGCCGCCGCCCAGCACGGCGACGCGTTTGCCGCGCACTTCAATGGGAGACGAATCGGACGTTCCGACATTTTTCTGAATGAGAAACGGCAGCGCGTGAAACACACCATGCAAATCGCCGCCGGGAATATCGAGCTCTTTCGGTTTTTGCGCGCCAATTGCGAGATAAACCGCATCGAACTTCTCGCGCAAGCTCGACAAAGGAATATCGGGCCCGACGATCACGCCGCATCGGATCGATACTCCGCGCTGACGCAATAAATCGAAGCGGCGTTCTACTACTTTCTTTTCGAGTTTGAACGACGGAATGCCGTTAACGAGCAGACCGCCGGGACGCGTCTGTGCTTCAAAAATCGTGACGGCGTAGCCAAGCTTCGCCAGTTCATCCGCACAAGCCATTCCACCAGGCCCGCTGCCAACCACAGCGACCTCGAATCCGTTCGGCGGAGTCACTGCCGCATCGAGTTCCTCATGCGCGAACGCGTATTCATTGATGAACTTTTCGACCGCACCGATGGATACCGGCTCTGAACGCGCGTTGAGGAGGCACGCGCTCTCGCATAAGCGGTCCTGGGGGCATACGCGACTGCAAATTTCCGGCATGTTGCTGGTCGAACGCGAGAGTGCGGCGGCTTCCAGGAAGCGCCCTTCGGCAGTCAAGGCGAGCCACTCGGGAATTCGATTCGCAAGCGGGCAGCCACTCTTCACGCAAAGCGGGTCGGGGCAATTGATACAGCGACTGGCTTGCGCCCGCGCCATGGCTTCATCGAACAAACCGTAGATCTCGTCGAAGTCACAGACGCGTTCGCCAGCGGCGCGTTTCGGAGGAAGCTCTCGCGCAATGTAACGCCAGTTGTGTTTGACCGGCCACTTGGGTACGGCGCTTTCCATTTGCTCCAATGATCCGGACGGGTCGTGATTTTGCCTACGCACCCGTTGGCAAACGCTGTGCATTTATTGCACAGGCCGAACGAACAGCCGGATTACTGGATGGGCGCCTGGCCAGCAGGTAAAGGCGCTGGAATTTGCGGCCGCTCGTCACCGGAAGGAACCCGCGCTGGCGCAAAGCTACGCCATTTCTCGAGCGGCATCGCTGCAACGGCCATCAATGCGAGCTGGCTGATCATGAATCCGACCAGCCACGGAAACGCCTTTTGCATGAAGCCGTACGAATGCAGACCCACGCCGAGCATGTTTACGCCGAACCACGAGAAACTCGTGACGATGTTGCCGAAGAGCGCCATGATCATCAAGCCGCGTTGCCGGATGAATCCGCCCCAGCGCGCGTGCAAAGTGATTGCGCACCAAAGGACGATCAGCACCGCGCCATTTTCTTTCGGATCCCAGCCCCAGAAACGGCCCCACGATTGATCGGCCCAGATTCCGCCGAGGACTGTGCCGACGAAACTGAACAGGGTCGCGAAACAAACGACGCCGTACGTCATGCGAGCGAGCGAATCTGCGGTTTGCTTTTTTAA
>JBKPBJ010000179.1:0-8180 GCA_046726875.1 Verrucomicrobiota bacterium | reverse complement strand
GAAAATTGCATGGTGCATTGCGGCTACGAGCCCACTGCAACGCTGGGCTTGCAAGCTCAGCGCGGCGACACTTGGAAAACGATCAAGTTCAATTTCGGTGCGAAGCCAAAGCCCACTGGACGCGGCAGTGAAGTGCTCGCCTACAACGGTGTCACCTCTGGAAATGGCCATCTCACCGGCAAGCGCGCTGAGCCAGCTGTGAAAGCCTCCTGAACGATCGAGATGCCGCCTAACCAACTAATAGTCTTACCAAGTTCGCCAGAAACTTCGGAATCCTACTCGGCGGCGGACGAAGAGATCGGCCGGGCGATTTCACTCGCTCAAGAAAATCTTTTGCGGCAGCAAAAACCTGACGGGCATTGGTGCGGCGAGCTGCTGGTCGATAGCACGCTGTGCTCCGATTACATCGTCTTCATGCACTGGTGCGGCGAAGTGGACACGCAACTGCAGCGGCGTTGCGTTCGTCATATTCTTAAACGCCAACTGCCCGACGGCGGCTGGAACATTTATCACGGTGGGCCTAGCGAGATTAATGCGTCCGTGAAGGCGTATTTTGCCCTAAAACTTGCCGGTTGTTCTGTGGACGCGCCGTTTATGCATGAAGCGCGCGCGACCATAATGCGCCTGGGCGGGATTCCGCAGATGAACACGTTCAGCAAGCTTTACCTCGCGTTGCTCGGTGTGTTCCCGTGGAAATATTTGCCGGCGATTCCAGTGGAGATGGTGCTCCTGCCGAGCTGGGCTCCTTTTCACATTTACAAAATGTCGTCGTGGAGCCGGGCGATGCTCATTCCGCTGTCCATTATCAATCATTTTAAACCCACGCGGATTTTGCCCGGCGAAAAACAATTGCACGAGCTGTATCCCCTCGGCACAGAGCAGGCCGATTTGCGCCTGCCGCGCAGCGAAAAATTCTGGACCTGGCGCAATTTCTTCCTCCGCCTTGACGACACCTTGAAATTTTTGCAACCTCTTCGCATCGGCTTGCTGCGGCAGCGCGCATTGGAAGCAGCTGAGCGCTGGATGCTCGAACGCATCAGAGAGGGGAGCGACGGTCTTGCCGCCGTTTATCCCGCCATGTTGAACAGCATGATTGCTCTGCGCACGCTCGGCTATTCAAAAACAAATCCAGTTTACGCGAAGGCTGAAAAGGATTTCGCCAGCTTGTTCGTTGACGATCCCGACGATTTCAGAATTCAACCGTGTCTCTCGCCCGTTTGGGATACAGCCATCACGATCATTTCGCTCGCAGACTCTGGTCTTTCACCAAAACATCCCGCACTGCAAAAAGCCGCCGAATGGCTGATCAACAAGGAAGTGCGAATCCGCGGCGATTGGGCGGTCAACAATTCGTATCCCGAAGCCAGTGGCTGGGCGTTCGAGTACAACAACGTCTATTACGCCGACACTGATGACACCGCGATGGTGTTAATGGCACTGAGGCTTGTTCAACCGGAAGACTCACAGTCACTCAACGATTTGTTTCGTCGCGCGCTTGGGTGGCAGCTCAGTTTCCAATGTCGCGACGGCGGCTGGGCGGCGTTCGACAAAGACGTGACAACTCCGTGGTTGGAAGATATGCCGTTTGCGGATCACAACGCGATTCTCGATCCCACCTGCAGCGATCTGACTGCGCGCACACTCGAGTTGCTCGGCTACATCGGTTTCGATCGCAACTCGAAATGCGTTCGCGACGCGATCGAATATTTAGTCGCCACTCAGGATGACGACGGTTCCTGGTACGGACGCTGGGGAGTGAATTACATCTATGGTACCTGGCAGGTGCTGCGTGGCTTGCGGGCGATCAGCGAAGATATGACTCGGGACTGGATTTTACGCGGACGCGATTGGCTCGAGAGCTGCCAAAATAATGACGGCGGCTGGGGTGAGACCTGTGGCACGTACGAAAACCCATCCACCAAAGGGACTGGCCCAAGCACCGCGTCGCAAACCGCGTGGGCGATTATGGGCATATGTGCCTGCGGAGACCTGGATCGACCGAGCGTTCAACGCGGCTTGCGTTACCTTCTTCGCTCGCAAAAACCCGACGGTTCCTGGAACGAAGATGAAATCACCGGCACCGGGTTCCCACGCACCTTCTATTTGAAGTACGACATGTATCGCCAGAATTTCCCGCTTTTAGCTCTCGCGACATATGGGAATCATCGCAGCGGAATCGGGCATCACCCAGGGTTTTATCGCTGCGACGTGTAGACGGCAACAGCAGCGGGCGGCCGTCGGGCTTCGGCTCAAAATAAAACCTATCGCTCGGCGTAATTCGATCTAACAGTAACGATTATGGCTTACGAACTACCTAAATTACCCTATGCGTATGATGCGTTGGAGCCGCACATCGATGCGCGCACAATGGAAATTCACTACACAAAACATCACCAGGCTTACGTCGATAACCTGAACAAGGCGATCAAGGGCACCGATCTCGAGAAGAAAACGGTGGAAGACTTGATCAGCGATCTCAATGTCGTCCCGGAGAATATTCGCACAGTCGTGCGCAACAACGGCGGCGGCCACGCCAATCACTCATTCTTTTGGAAAATCATGGGACCGAACGCCGGCGGCGAACCCAAGGGCAAACTGGCCGACGACATCAAATCCGCTTTCGGCAGCTTCGATCAGTTTAAAGAAAAACTCAGTGCTGCCGGTGTGGGCCGTTTTGGCAGCGGTTGGGCGTGGCTGATCAAGAACAAGAATGGAGGTCTCGAAATAATCTCCACGCCAAATCAAGACAGTCCGCTGATGGACGGCAACACGCCGATCCTCGGAGTCGACGTGTGGGAGCATGCGTATTACCTGAAGTACCAAAACCGCCGGGCCGATTATCTAAAGGCATGGTGGAACGTCGTTAACTGGGACGCGATCGCTAAAAACTACACGTAGCAGCGAGTTGGCGGTCTGGGGAGCGCACCCATTCTGCGTACTGGTGAAGGCATCTTGCCTTCACAAGTTTTTCTTTCGATTCTGCTATCAGGAGAGTGACGAGAATCCCAAAAGAAAGTTCGCGAATGCAGAATGCATTCGCCAGGTCGCCGCGGTGACCGCTACCCAGAAATAATCGTGGCTTATCTAAACGAAAATTACCTGAAACTTCAGGCCGGCTATCTCTTTCCAGAGGTGGTGCGGCGAGTGCGCGAATTCTGCGAAGCACATCCTGAAGGGGCGAAGCGATTGATCCGCTGCGGAATCGGTGACGTTACCGAGCCGCTTCCGCGCGCAGCAATCGAAGCAATGAAGCGCGCGATGGATGAGCTGGGACACCGCGAAACTTTTCGCGGCTACGGCCCGGAACAGGGTTACGAATTTCTCAGATCGACGATCGCGCAGCGCGACTACCGCGATCGGAACATTGAGATTGCTGACAACGAAATTTTTGTTTCTGACGGATCAAAAAACGACTGCGGTTACGTTCTCGATATTCTCGGCGATCAGAACAAGGTGGCAGTCCCCGATCCGGTGTATCCGGTGTACGTGGACACAAACGTGATGGCGGGCCACACGGGCACGGCACGAAAGGATGGTAGCTACGAGGGGATTTATTATTTGCCCTGCACGGCGGAAAACAATTTCGTGCCCGAGCCACCTAATGAGCATGTCGATCTCGTCTATCTTTGTTTTCCAAACAATCCAACTGGTGCCGTGGCAACGCGCGCGCAGCTCGCGCGCTGGGTCGATTACGCGCACCAACACGATGCACTGTTGCTCTTCGATGCGGCGTATGAGGCGTACATTTCCGATCCTGAAATTCCGCATTCCATTTTCGAAATTCCCGGTGCACGCGAGTGCGCCATCGAACTGCGGAGTTTCTCGAAAAACGGCGGGTTCACCGGTGTGCGCTGTGGATTTACGGCGATGCCGAAATCGGTGCTCGCGCGAACCGGTGACGGGCGCCGGCTGCCGCTGCATCCGCTTTGGCAGCGGCGTTGGAGCACGAAATCAAACAGTGTTGCTTACCCCGTGCAACGTGGCGCTGAAGCGTTGTATTCCGCTGAGGGCCATAAACAAGTTCGCGAGCTCATCGATTATTACATGGGAAATGCCAAAGTCCTTCGCGACGCGGCGGGTGATGCGGGCTTGGAGGCTTTCGGAGGGGTCAACGCGCCTTACATCTGGGTGAAAACACCGGACGGCCTGACAAGCTGGCAACTGTTCGACCGGATGTTGTGCGATCTGAATGTCGTCATCACACCGGGAGCGGGTTTCGGCGCACAAGGCGAAGGTTACTTTCGCATCTCGGCGTTCAACAGCACGGAAAACGCCCAGGAAGTAGCACGGCGGTTGAAAACGCTGCGAAGCTCGTAATGCAGGTAATCTTGTTTGCGAATCGAATGCGCGCAGGCAGGATTGCCTGCCTCACGCGACGCGCGTAAAGTGCGCGAAGTTTTTCGGGAACCATCTGGCGTGCCGGAACGAAAACAAAATCTGCCGCAGCTTTATCGCTTTTGTTTCCTCATGCTGGGCGATTCGCGGAAGGCGCAGGAAGTTTTTCACGCGACGTTGCGTGAGGCTGCGGTGCGGGCTGCGCGCGGGGAACTGCCAAGCGAACCGTTCTGGCTTTTCCGCGACGCGCGCTGGCGTTGTTTGGAAGCAACCAAGAGTGATTTGCAACCGGAGCCACTTGAAATCGACGAGCGCGACCTCGCTCAGGAGGCTGAATCACAGGTTCAGCGCCTTGATCCCATGCAGCTGGCGATTTGGGTTTCGGCTGCGCCAGACCCGCAGCGCAGCGCGCTGGCACTTTTTTATCTGGACGAATTCGACTATCGGGAAATCCTCGATATCGCCGATCTGAAGCTAACCGAGCTTTCGCACTTTCTCGCCGCCGGCCGCCGCCAGTTGCAGGCGTGGCTTGACGCGAAATTTCCTCAACGCACTGACGTATGAAATTGCTATCGGCGATGCGCCGGCAACGCTCTCTTTTGAATTGCGCTCCGATCAGCGCGCGTCAGTCAGCCGACCGCGCCATGCGCTCGGCGATATCTCGTGCAGACGGCTCCGCCGAATTTGTTCATCAACAGAATTTCGATCGCGCGGTCGCGCGCTTGGTTCGTCTCATTCCAATTCCGGCAGAGTCTGCCGAGTGGTTCTCGGAAAAAGACCTGGTTCCCATCTCGAAGCGGACTTGGAAAAAAACGCTGCGCAATCCCGCCGTGCTGGCGATCAGCATCGCCGTTGCGGTGATTGCAGGAGTCTTCGTGTTCAATTTCGTCGGCCACTTAAACGATTTCCCGGGCTCGGCCACAGCTCGCAAATTGTTGGGGTACGCTGCGTCCACGCGACCGGTGATGCTGGACCCGGTGAACGCTGAAGCAGGAACATTAAGCGATTTGTTTTTTATGAAACACGGCTTGGAGCATTACGACGTTCCCGCAGAGTTCGCCGACTTTGGCACGATTGGTTGCCGCGTTTTCGAAGACGACGAGTCACGGCGCATCGCTCAAATCTGGGTCTCTGAGAAACGCATGCAGTTCTTTCTTTTCCCGGCGGAGAGAGACAGCAAGACCGGAGCAGTGCTGCGCTTCCCCGGCTGGCGTTATGTTCATCAGGAGGGTTGGACAGGTGCGGTGACCGAACACAGCGGCGTTTGCTTCATGGCCGCGGTTCGCGGAGGCGACAAGGATCTAGAGCCATACCTTTCGCAATCACCAGGCAAATAGTCCGGGCCTTTCCGCACGTTGACACGTAATGTGACGCGTTGGACTTTGTCTCCTTCGCTCGAACGTGGCAGGGGGATATCGACGTCCTCCTCGGCAAAGATTCGTTAGGTCTTACATTCATTAAATGCCAGGGTAGCTCAGTGGTAGAGCAGGGGACTCATAAGCCCTTGGTCGGGAGTTCGAATCTCCCCCCTGGCAGTTCAGAGATTGCCAATTTCTAATTGCCTAATAATTCGGCGTTGAGCGTTGGACGTTGGGCGTTGAACGTTTTGAAGCCAACGTTCGCCACTGCCCCTCCCGTGAGTGAGGAAAACATTCTCGAAAAACTTTTCGCCCTCGGAAATTCGTACTGGCTAACTCGGTTTGTCATTTTGCGACTGCTCGGATTTGTTTATGCAATCGCATTCTTGGTCGCGGCAAACCAACTCGTCCCTTTGATTGGCGAGCATGGGTTAACGCCGGCCACGCATTTTCTAAACGCGGTTCAAGCGCAATTCGGCTCGCGAAGCGCCGGCATGCTGCGAGTGCCGACGCTCTTTTGGTTCGGAATTTCCGATGATGCATTGTCGATCTTCTCCTGGGTTGGCTTTGCGCTATCGCTCGTTGTTCTCGGCGGGTACGCCAACGCAACTCTACTCGCGGTTCTTTGGGCGATGTACATGTCGATCGTTCACATCGGCCAGATTTGGTACGGCTACGGTTGGGAAATCCAGCTGCTCGAGACGGGATTCCTATCGATTTTTCTTTGTCCACTGCTCGATGGGCGGCCCTTCCCCAAGTCCAGGCCGCCGATCCTGGTGATCTGGCTTTTTCGCTGGCTCGGTTTTCGCATCATGTTTGGCGCCGGCCTGATCAAATTGCGCGGCGACCCCTGCTGGCGCGATCTTACATGTCTTTACTATCACTATGAAACGCAGCCCATCCCAAACCCAGTCACTCGATATCTGCATTTTGCCCCGCTTTGGTTCCACAAATTTGAAGTGCTTTGGAATCACTTCGTCGAGTTGATCGTGCCCTGGTTTTCTTTCGGCCCGCGAACGGCGCGGCACATTGCCGGCGTGCTTCTGGTCACGTTCCAGATTTTTCTCATCATCAGCGGCAATCTTTCGTTTCTCAATTATCTCACGATCATTCCGTTTCTGGCGTGCTTTGATGATAGTTTTCTTGGGCGTTTTCTGCCGCGGTCAATCGTAAGATGCGCACAACGCGCGGCTCAGAATTCGCAGCCATCGCGCACTAGCAATGCGATCGCCGTCGCTTTATCGATTATGATTCTCTGGCTCAGCATACCGACGGTCCTCAATCTCGCCTCGGGGCGACAGCTGATGAATTATTCTTATGATCCGCTCGATCTCGTGAACACTTACGGCGCATTCGGCACCGTAGGCCGCGAACGTAACGAAATTGTTTTCGAAGGGACAGATGACGCGCTGATTACTGGCGAAACCAAATGGAAAGAGTACGAATTTAAAGCCAAGCCCGGTGATCCGAATCGCCAGCCGCCATTCGTCGCGCCCTATCAACCGCGGATTGATTGGCAAATCTGGTTCGCCGCGATGTCCTCACCTTCCGAGTATCCGTGGACGCTGCATTTTGTCTGGAAACTTTTGCACAACGATCGTGGGACCTTATCGTTAATTGCGAACAATCCCTTTCCCGACGCACCGCCCCATTACATTCGGGCGCGACTTTATCGTTATCGATTTGCGCCGATTGGCGACAAAGCATGGTGGAAGCGCGAACCGGTCGGAGAATGGCTGCCCGTGCTCTCGGCTGACGATTCGCGGTTTCGCAGGTTGCTTGAGGAGATGGATTGGCTCGATGAGTAACGAGCAGGCATCCTGCCTGTACCGAGTAAGTACAACCTAGCCTGGGCGAGATGAAATCTGCTGCCTTTGTCAGCCCGAACTTCCTGGAGCGCATTGCGGAACCTGAGTCGCCCTTTCATCGTGATTATTTGGCCTACCAAGGAGGCGAGATCACGCGCGCGGAGTTGGTTAGCCGGTTGCCGCACGTTGCCATGCTCGGCGACAGCGTCTGCATGGGCATTTACATCTCCTCGCCGTGGAGCACGTTGTGGCGCGCCCACACGTCTCGCGGGAAGAATTGGTTTCTGCACTTCGATGCTGCTCCAAGCATTTGCAGTATTTCGAAAGGCCTGGAGGCAATCACGCCTTTTGTCGCGATCGAATGCGCGGGGGTTGGTGCGCTCGTGGATCATGAACATTGCCGTCAAAATCTTTTCCGCCGCATCCTCGGGACACGCAATTTCTCAGGGCAAGTCGGTAAGTTGCTGCGAGCGCACCGGTTTCCCGATCTGATTCTGATTTCGATTGGGCACAACAATGTTGATTGGGCATGGCGATGTCCGCTGGATGAACTGGATGACCCGGAGGAGCGATTACAACGGCTGAGCAAAGAATTTCGGCAGAATTACGCGCGCGAGTTGCGACGCCTGCTCGAGGGCGCACGCATCCAGCAACATCGCGTGGCGATTGTCGTTTACGG
>JBKPBJ010000178.1:0-10873 GCA_046726875.1 Verrucomicrobiota bacterium | reverse complement strand
GCATGCTGCGGTTCGCGCCGCTGCGGAAAAAATCGCCGAAGGCGAAATCGTGTGTGTGTTCCCGGAAGGCGAATTGGAACGAAGGGGGACGTTGTTGCGTTTGCAGCGCGGTTATGAAGTCATTGCACGGCACGCGAAGGCCCAGGTCGTTCCTGTCTGGCTGGATGAACTCTGGGGATCGATCTTTTCATTCCAAGGCGGGAAATTTTTCAGGAAGTTCCCAAAGCGAATCCGGTACCCTGTTACGGTGGCCTTTGGAGAACCGCTCGAGGCAAAGGCAGCCGACGTCGCGACCGTGCGCGAGGCGTTGCTCAAGCTGGGCGAATTCTGTTTCAGCCGCCGACCGTCATTGGATCGACATCTTGCCGAAGACTGCGTGCGCGGCCTGAAGCGAAGACTGTTCGACACGGCAGTCATCGATGGAACCGATCACACACAGCTGAGCCGCGGAAAATTGCTCGGCGCGGCGGCAGCATTCAGCCGGTATTTGCGAAAAGAATTTCCTGACGAACGAATCGCGATCGTTTTGCCCGCAAGCAAAGGATCGGTGGTGGCCAATTTGGCCGTGCTGCTGGCAAACAAAATTCCCGTGGACCTCAACTTCACGATGGGACGCGCGGCTAACGAATCCTGCTGCAGGCGAGCCAACCTGCGGGTTGCAATCTCAGCCACGCCATTTATCGAACGCGTGAAAGATTTTCCATGGCCGGAACGCGTTGTAAAGCTGGACGAACTACTCCCGCGGATGAAGCGCCAAATTGTTCTGTGGTGGATCATGTCGACGATCCTTCCCGCGCGTTTGCTTTTGCGGTTACTAAACATCCCGGAAAAGGGCGCGCACGCCGAAGCAGTGTTGCTTTTTACAAGCGGAACCACTGGCGAACCCAAAGGAGCGGTGATGAGTCATCGCAACGTCCTTGGAAATGTCTCGCAATTCCAGGAATTGCTCGATGCGAAGAAAACGGACGCGATTCTCGCATCGCTACCATTTTTCCACACGTTCGGATCAACGGTCACACTTTGGTATCCGCTCATTGAAGGTGTGCGCATCGTTACGTATCCGAATCCGTTGGACGCGGCCAAATGCGCGGCGCTGATAGACCAATACAAGCTAACGTTCCTGCTGCTGACGCCTACTTTCTTGCGCCTGTATCTGCGCAAAGCCGAACCGGAGCAGCTTGAGACTTTGCGCCTCATAATCACCGGCGCCGAAAAATTGCCTCTCGATCTTGCGAGCCATTTTGAGGAACGTTTCCACAAAAAAGTCTTCGAAGGCTACGGGCTTACTGAGACTGCGCCGGTGGTGAGCGTCAATTTGCCCGATACCGAGCCGCCCACGCCAGGCGAACACGTGCAACCGTCGAGCCGTTCGGGATCAGTTGGCAGATTGGCGCCGGGTATCGCCGCCGAAATCCGTGAACCGGAAACTGATCAGAAACTTTCGCTGTATAACAGCGGGATGCTTTGGCTGCGCGGCGTCAACATTTTCCAGGGATATTTGCATGACCCTAAACGAACTGCCGAAATTCTGCGCGACGGCTGGTTGAAGACCGGCGACATAGGGCGATTTGATGAAGACGGCTTCCTCTACATCGAAGGCCGCCTCTCGCGATTTTCGAAAATCGGCGGCGAAATGGTGCCACACGAAGCCATTGAACAAAAAATCATCGATCTACTGGAGCTGTCCGGAAGAGACGAACGCCCCGTTGCCATCGTTGGTGTGCAGGACGAAGCCAAAGGCGAAGCGCTCGTTCTGCTTAGCGCGGTGGATATCGACCTTGCGGAGCTGCGCAAAAAACTGCAGGAGGCAGGCGTGCCAAACTTGTGGATTCCGAAACACGTCCAGCGGGTCGAAGCAATCCCGGTCCTCGCGTCCGGTAAACTCGATTTAAAAAGATGCCAGCAATGTGCGGCTGAAACGACCTGATACAACGCCGCCGTTGCATTTCAGTTTTACATCACATATGTGATCAAAAACTGAAATGCGGTAGCAGGTACCAAGACAACCGTAATCAGACGTACAAAATTAACGCGAGTTGCACAGTCACGGATGCGTGACGGAGTCTTCTTCTTTCATTCGCCACGGTGAGATTCTGCCAAAAAGATCGCGTGTCGCGCCTGCGATGTCTTCGGCTTTCGAGACCCCGCTATCGATCAGTGCGCGGCCAGTACTTGCCCAAATCTTTCTCACAACCAGCGCGCCGTTTTCGCGTACGATTCGCCCGAGATGCTGGACGGCCGCAGCGGTAGCAGATCGTCGGATGGCTTCCGGTGAATGGCGCGAAGTCAATTCGCAGTAGCGCCGCGCGACTTCGCCCACGCGCAACGTGAGGAACGCGTTCGCGGCACCAGTTGAAACACATTTCACCAGGAGCGCTGAGATGCCGCTCAAACCCGGAATTCCGCTTTTGAGCGCCGGCACCACCGACACCGCAAGCGGCGCGACCATTTCTCCGAGGTCAAGCGATTCGAGTCCGCTGGCAACGAATGCTGTGCCGCCAACATTCGCGTACAGCCGCACCAGTTCGCGGGGTGAAGGTCGCTGGACGTAGATGCGCGCAATGCGGCCGACCATTTGGATTTGCGTGAACAGCACAATGAGGCCATCGAGCCTGCCATTTTGCATCAACGCGGTGCTGAGAAAAACTGTGCTTGCGGTTCTGCGGACGACCAGGTCGGCTTCCCTGGACAGGTGCGCAATGGCGGCTTCAACCTCAGCCGTTGTGCCAAGTGGCAACTCGCGGGTTCGCGGATTATTCGCCAGGCGCGAGCGTAATGCCTGCAAATACTCTTCGTGCTTCGGCCCGGACGTCTGGTTCGGCGGCACCAGTGCCGGTGGCAATTGGGCGTAAGCGATCGCGCAATAGAGCGCAAAAAATCCTGCTGCCAGACAAATGCCCCAGAACACAATTGTCCCGGCGAGCGGGTGAATTCTGTCGGCCAATGAGATCAAGCTCGTAGCACCTGCCACGATCAGTGACAGCATGGAAACCACGCCTAGCGCGAGAAGCACCAGGATGATTTTCCTCAGGGTGGAATTTTGATCTGCTGTATTTGTGCTCATTCGTGAGTATAACTCTCCGCCGAGTCTGCTCCTCTGCAATTCGCTTGTCAGGAGCGACGTTGATCAGGAAAGAAGGAATTGCAGGGCGTCTCTGCGAGACGCCAGGCGTTTGGCACAAACGGCCTACAACATTTGCGCAAATCTGCGTTAATGTGTGAACGGTAAATCTGATCGTATCCTTGGATGAAAAATACGTTCATCGCAATTTCTTCCGCCGGCCCGAAGCGTGATCCGTCGAAGAGCACGCGCCAGCAACCGCTTTGGGATGAGCACGCAGCATTCATCGATCAGCTCGTCGCCGAAGGTTTTGTTCTGATGGGCGGACCGTTAGTCGATGAAGGCGGCGCGT
Organism: Verrucomicrobiota bacterium; assembly: GCA_046726875.1. Taxonomy (GTDB): domain Bacteria; phylum Verrucomicrobiota; class Verrucomicrobiia; order Chthoniobacterales; family UBA10450; genus Udaeobacter. Next base: position 7,460 of record JBKPBJ010000178.1, on the reverse strand, counting down.
TGCTGATCGTCAATGCCACCGATGAAAACGAAGTGCGAGAAAAATTGAAGGGCGATCCCTGGATGGAGCACGGCGTTCTCAAACTGGAGAGCGTCAAGCGCTGGGAAATCTTCATTGATGTCCGTAAATAGGTAACGCTCGCCGCACTGGCAACGCACGAGATAAGACTTCCAGTTCGCACTGCAGCTGATTGCGCGCGAACGTGACATTATGCAATTCGCTCGATCAACTCTCCGATTTTTGAGCTTAACCGCTCTCGGGGTCGTGTCTGTCTGCGTAACGCGCGCTGACGAAAAGCCAAAGATGCGAGCCGTTGTCGCGCACGAATACGGGCCGCCCGATGTGCTCAAGATTGAACAGGTTCAGCGACCAGAACCGAATGACGATGAAGCGCTCGTGCGCGTGATCGCCAGCGGCGTCAATCCGGCCGACCCACTTACGCTTAGCGGGAAATACGCGAAGGAATTCGGCACGCATCTGCCTTTAATTCCTGGCTACGACATCGCTGCGGTTGTCGAGAAAACGGGCGCAAACGCCACGAAACTCAAAGTAGGCGACGCGGTTTACGGTTATCCAACTTTCGGCGGCGGTTGGGCGGATTACGTCACAGTCAAGGAATGGGAAGTCGCTCCGAAACCGAAGTCCCTCAACTTTGTGGAAGCCGCGGCAGTGCCGATGGGCGCGTTGACTGCCTGGCAGGCGTTGGTGGACGTGGCGAAACTTCAGCCCGGCCAAACAATTCTCGTCCACGGCGGTTCAGGTGGAGTGGGGAGTTTTGCTGTGCAGATTGCAAAAGCGCGCGGTGCCCTGGTCATCGCGACCGCTTCCACAGCAAACCAGGATCTTCTCAAGCAGCTCGGCGTAGACGTGGCAGTTGATTACACCAAAACAAAGTTTGAAGACGTCGCCAAAGATGTGGACGCAGTACTCGATCCAGTCGGCAAAGACACGCTCGCGCGATCTTATGGCGTGGTAAAGAAAGGCGGCATCGTCATGTCGCTGGTCGCGCGACCTGATCCAGCCGAGCTTCAGAAACATGGAATCCGCGGCGCGGGAATCTCCGTTCATGCCGATGCCGACGATCTGACTGAGATCGCGCAACTGATCGATGCAGCGAAAATCAAACCTATCGTGACGGAAGTTCTTCCGCTGACTGCTGCGGTAAAGGCGCAACAACAAGCCGCGACTCATCACACGCGCGGAAAAGTTGTGCTGCGAATCGCAGACGAGCCGAAAGGATAACCGATCGGTTTTTGATCGGCCGTTTTCTTCTGCCGGCAATAATTACAACGCTCCGTGGAGAACCTTTTGGTCAATCGCCAGGTACTCGTCGCGCGGCGGGCTGAAGGTATCAAGCACACGAGTCGCCGAGAGCGTTTCCACACCATGCGGAACATTGCCGGCCAGATAGAAGGAATCGCCCGCTGAAAGCTCATGCGGCACGCCGTCAACGATCAGTCGCATTTTGCCTTCGAGAACGTGAACGATCTGTTCCTGCAGATGCGAATGTGCCGGCATGCGACTTCCGGCCGCGAGTGTGGCCAACATCTGATACATTGTTTTGCCGTGTGCGACCGTCCGGCGCGTTATTCCCGGACAAATTTCAATCGTCGGATTTTCTGGTTTCATGCTTACAACCTAACTAAAAATATGCGATGAACCGTAGTAAATTTCTCTTCTTTCCTCTATCGCTTCTCGTGGTTTGCGCTGGCTTGGCGATGAGTAGTTGTTCTAAAACCACTGACCAATCAGCGCAGCAACGGAGAGATTCGATCGCGAAATTGCTAGACGCATATATCGAGGGTTACAAGACGGGCGACTTCGGGAAAGCCCGTTTTGCCGCAGACGTGACCTTTGAAGGTCCTCTGACCAACGGGAGAATCACTGGCAAACCGGCGGTACAAAAGTTTCTTTCCACTGTCCGTGCAAAGGACGTGTGGGTGAAGCGACAGATAATCGACGGTCAATTCGCCTGCGTTCTAGCTGATTTCGAAACCACAGAAGGAATAGTAGTGCCGTTCTGTGAGTTTTTTCGCATTAGAGACGGCCTAATCGTTGAGATTCGGCCTTATTTTGATCCTCGTCCCTTGGTCCGATAAGATTGTTTTCAATTTCTATTCAAAGGAGTAGACGGCGAGCACGTCTTGCTCCATTGGAGCGCGCAATCAGCAAACGCGTCTGTCGATCTCGGCGTGGACACGTTTGTCATTCGCGATGGTCGCATCGTCGTGCAAACAGTTTCATACCAACCCAAAGAGAGGAATAAGGCCTAATTGTCGCTTGCCACGAGCGATGGGTCACTGGCAAGATGCGATCATGAAAATCTTCACGTCATTAATCACAATTGTATTTGCGGCTTCGATCGCGACTCCTTCGTTTGCGCAAAGTCCCGGCACATCACCGGCGACTGCCACAGGTTCGACTGCCGCCCAACCAGCAACTGCGACGGGCCAGCCTAATCCTCAGGAGATGATGAAGCAGATGATGGATATGTCCAAGCTCAACGAAAATCACAAGCTGCTCGCGGACATGAACGGCAGCTGGAATTACACCATCAAGATGTGGATGAACCCCGACCCGAACGCCAAGCCGCAGGAATCAAAAGGCTCCGCCACCCGTAAGAGCGCCATGGGCGGTCGCTACTTCACGATGGATGTGACCGGCAAACTGCAGATGCCCGGTGAAGACGGCAAAATGAAAGATGTGCAATTCAAAGGCATGGCCGTTGAGGGCTACGACAATGTGAAGAAAAAATTCGTGAGCTCGTGGATCGACAACATGGGCACCGGCATCCAGTACTCCGAGGGCACGTACGATCCCGCATCAAAAACGTTCACCTTCGCCAGCGAAATGGAAATGATGCCCGGAATGAAAACGCCAGTTCGTGAGGTGCTCAAGGTGACCGACAAAGATCACATGCTACTCGAGTGGTACGAGACCCGCGGCGGTCAGGAAAAGAAAACCATGGAAATCGCCTACACCCGCGCCGGAAAAAAATAGCGGGTTGGCGAGGTTTTCAGGTAGGGCGACCACTCCTGTGGGCGCCACACTCTCGGCGTGTCCCGATGCCTCGGGAACCGCCCTACCGATGGCTATTCCTTGGTTTCTCAGCATGGATACGAAAAAATCTGCGGTGCTCGCGATCCAGCGTTACTAATAACTGCTCATTAAAGTTTCAGTCGGAGGAGAGAACGAATCTGTTTCCTTCGCTGTCTTTGAACATCGCGTAAGTCCCCCACGGTTGTTTTTGAGGCGCCCCTTCGAACTCCACACCGTGCTTTTTCAATTCCTCGTACGTTTTGTCGATGTCGTCGCACGTGTACGACATGTTCATAAACGACCCGATCCGTTTTTCCTCTCCCTCCGGCGTAAACAACACCACGCGCGTCTCCGCCTTCGGAATTCGTAATTCGATCCAGCGCTGCTTATCATCGAATGGTTGATCCGTAATGATCGTGAACCCGAGTTTGTCGGTGTAAAAATCGAGCGCGCGGTTCTGGTCGCGCACGGGAATGCTGACGAATTTGATTTGCTTGATCATAATGCCGGAAACTAATTGGCCAGACCTAACGTCGTCCAGCGTTCACAGCAATTGCGGATGAGAAACTGCTGTCCGTTTAAACGGATAGCGCCTAACTTGCTCTCGTCACTCGTCACCCATCACTTGTCACTTCGAAATCCTAGTTTCAAACGCACCGTTCCTATCGACGATTACGTGCTGGACGTGCTAATGCGCGATTTGATCGAACATGATGAAAAGCCTGCGGCGTTTATGGTTTACCTGCACCTGTACGGCCAGGCCGCTCGAAGCAAATGGCGCCCCATCAGCGCCAGTGTGCGCACGATCGCCGACGCAACCGGACTCTCCAAAAGCGCTGCCCACGCGGCGCTCACACATTTGCGGCGCCGACAACTAATCGCGACGACAGCCGATCGCCCGACTGCTACTCCGCGCCATCGCGTTCTCCGCCATTGGCGCACTGGATAATTGTAGGGCGTCTGTGTCAGACGCCCAATTCTTCAGATCCAGTCGTGTACTCCGCGGTCGGGCTCGCGCGGACTGATGTCGCCGGCGTTCCCGCTGCGTCGTTCGGCGAGACGCCGGGAGACTGTTGATACTTGAATGAACGCAAACGCGCTGGCAATTTCGAATTGTTCTAAAGGAACGTTGGGAAACAAAAACGGGAGGTGGAAATGATCAGGGGAAGTCACTTAGTCCGACGCGCTGTCATCGACATGGAAGCGGCGGAGCGGCTCGGGAAAATCAAGGAAATCATCGTGCAACGTGACGGTGAGCGCGTTGCTGGTTTTGTCGTCGTGCATGGCGAAACGATTGTCGGCACTGGCGGGAAGCGGCGGATGATTCCCGCTTCCGCTGTGTATTCGATCGGGCCTGATGCCATAACGGTGCGTGGATCTGCGGTGAGAGAACTGGCTGAACTCGATAACCTGCCGCGCATGTCGGACATTATCGGACGTAAAATGCTAACGCGCAGCGGACGGCTTCTCGGCTTGATCGACGACATGCTCATCAATGGCGCAGATGGGACAATTGTCGGCTTTGTCGTAGGCGAGGGCGTCCGCAACAAGCTGGAGAGCATCTTCAATCCCCAGCGCTCGAAGATTCATGGTTACGTCCGCGCTGATTCTGATCTCCACGTAGGCAATGAGCTCATTGTTGTGCCAGACGATGCGCTGATCGAAGGAGAGCCCGGTGTTCACGAACGCAATTATAAATCGGCAACGCAGCAGCCCGATCAAGCTGAATCCCGCGGTTGGGCCGAGCGCGATGAGGAATCGACTGGATCCAGCATTTGGGCGCGGCGAACACCCGCAGAGCCTCGTCTTAAATCTGAAACTGCGCGAGCAACTGATGCCGATCGACCTGCTACACTTGCCGAAGAAGCAGCACCTGAGGTTGCAACGCCTGTTGCGACGGATGACGCCGTTACCACCGTCCCGCAGGACCAATCTCGAACATAGTTGTTAGCTTGTGCTCTAGCCCCGAAGGTATTCGGGGCTGTCCTTGGTAAAAATTGTAGGGCGTGTCTGTGAGACGCCCAGCCGTTTTGCACAGCGGAGCGGCGGGGACGCCAGCGACACTGACGGGAAGCCGACAGGGCGAGCCTCGCGGGCGCGAGCGAGTCAAACGCCTCCGCAACAATTCCTGGGTTCCTGGTTTCCTGATAGAAATTCTTAGCGTCTCGCAGAGACGTTAACCGGAATACACGCCGTTCGCGTTCGCGTTGCTCGGTTGCCTTCACAGCAGAGCCACTCCACGCCGCCATTTTCGAATTGACCGCCTCACGCTGATTTTGGACGGTGCCCTGAAGATCATTAAGCAGGTTTAACTGCTCATTGGCCTTGTCGTGTTGACCCGCGAGTTGCATGTCCAGCACCGCGCGCTGGCGATTACTGATGGTTTTATATGCAGGCTGAATTTGATCCAGGAGCGTCTCTACCTCAGCGAGCGTGTGACTGCCGGGTGCATTCTTCGGATAAGCCTTAATGATGCGTCGCGCAGTTGAAAATTCGTCTGTAAGTTTGCGAGTGAAAAGCGTGTAGTTCTCAGTCGCCTCGGCAACAACCTCGCGATTTGGCTCGGCAGCGTTCAAGGCGCCGAACCAACGTTCGAACGCAAGGCGCCGTCGAAGCCCGAACTCGTGCAGCCGTGCCAGAGACTGGGTGAGCGGCACATCGAAATTCGCCACGACAGTAAGATCCTGTTTTGTGCGCGTTACCTCGTATAGCAGAAAGCCCGCAAGCGCGATGGTGAGTAGCAATAAGATTATCGCTAACCCGAAAAATCTTTGCTGCGATGGTTTGCCTGAACGGCATATGACGCGAGTTCCGCAAGAATGTCTCGCGCGCACACGCGAGGCAAGCCGAGTATGCGCAATCCCGGACCTCAGTTCCTGCTTTGAAAGCCTGGCGGCGCCGATTTTGACCTCATCACGATCTTTGACCAGATCCACTGGTTGATCCGTCTTCAATGCGGAAAGGTTGTGCGCCGTAGTTTATGGCCACTGCGACATCATACGATAAAAATTGGGAGTCGATGCCCCCCGTGTTAACCGCTCTTCCGTGAAAAATTAAATATAGAGAGCGTTGTCGGAATCGCCTAAGTTCATGCCCCGATGGCGGACGAACAGAAATCGAAACTCCGACTGGAAATTGCCCACGTTCTTTTCATCGACATCGTAGGCTATTCCAAGCTGCGCACTAACGAACAGAGCGCTCAGATTGAGACATTGCGCGAGATCGTGCGCGGGACTGATCAATTCCGCGCCGCTGAAGCCGAAGGAAAGCTGCTGCGGTTGCCGACTGGTGACGGCGGCGCACTCGCCTTCCGCAACAGCCCGGAGGCACCTGTACTTTGCGCCGAGGAAATCGCCAAGGCGCTAAAGAATCATCCCGAGATCCGGGTCCGCATGGGCATCCACAGTGGTCCGGTTAACGAAGTCACCGATTTAAACGAGCAGGCAAACATTGCCGGCGCCGGGATTAACATCGCCCAGCGGATCATGGATTGCGGTGACGCCGCTCACATTCTCGTGTCGAAGCACGCCGCAGAAGATCTCGAACAGTACGACCAGTGGCAGCCGTACCTTCATGATATCGGCGAATTTGAAGGGAAACATGGTGAACGCCTGCATGTGGTAAATCTCTACAACAACGAAATCGGCAACCCCGCTGCTCCGACGAGATTCGGTCGGACAGCGATCGCCGAAACGATGTCGTCTACGGCTGCCGGAAATCGCCGGCGCTACTCGATTGTGGCGATGGCGATCGGTGCGTTGATCCTCCTCGGCGCAGCCGGCGTGTTTTTGAAGACACGAACCGTTCACATAACGGGACGCGGCGGACCGGCGTCATCGGTCTCGGAAAAAAGCATTGCCGTCCTCCCGTTCCAGAACCTCAGCGACGATAAATCGAATGCTTATTTTACCGACGGTATTCAGGACGAAATCCTTACCAGGCTTTCGAAGATTGCCGAGCTCAAGGTGATCTCGCGCACCTCCACACAGAAATACAAAAGCACGCCCGAGAACCTGCGGGAGATCGGCCAACAATTAGGCGTGGCGCATTTTCTTGAGGGCAGTGTGCAGAAAGTCGCAAATGCTGTGCATGTGAACGTCCAGCTGATTCGCGCCGCAACGGCCGAACACTTATGGGCGGAAAGCTACAATCGCAAACTCGACGATGTCTTTGGAGTTGAAGGCGAGGTGGCCAACGCCATTGCCGACCAGCTCAACGCCAAGCTTACAGGTGCCGAACAAAAGGCCGTTGCGGAGAAGCCGACTCAGAATGCGGCTGCGTATGACGTTTACTTGCGCGCGGTCGCAATCGATAACGCACTCACCCTCGACACGACAAAGCGGGTCGCTGACCTTTATGCCGAGGCGGTTCGTCTTGATCCTCAATTCGCGCTGGCATGGGCCCGCCTCGCCGTCGCGCGA
>JBKPBJ010000177.1:0-3365 GCA_046726875.1 Verrucomicrobiota bacterium | reverse complement strand
ACAAGGTGACCTGTCATCGCGGCGCGAATCGCAATGTCCGCAGTCTCGATGTCTCGAATCTCGCCGACCATGACCACATTCGGGTCTTGTCGCAAAATGTGTCGCAGGCCTTTGGCGAAAGTCAGATCAATCTCTGGTTTCACGTCGATTTGCGAGACACCAGGGATTCGATATTCCACCGGTTCTTCAATTGTAATGATCCGGCGCTGCACGGAATTGATGCTGCTGAGAAAACAATACAGCGAGGTCGATTTCCCGCAGCCGGTAGGACCCGTGAGGAGGATAATTCCGTTCGGTTGGGCGAGGAGATTCCGAATAATCTTTTCATGCTTATCGCCCAAATCGAGTCGCTCGAAATTGAATTGCTGTTCGCCGCGGCTTAGCAAACGCAGGCTGATTGACTCGCCGTTGACGGTTGGAATCGTCGACACGCGCACGTCTATCTCCACATTGCTCGCGTGCAAATTCATCCGCCCGTCCTGAGGAAGCCGTCGCTCGGCAATGTCCATATGCGACATCACCTTCAAACGCGAGATGATCGCGGACTGCAAGACGCGCAATTGCGGTGGCACAGCGACTTCGTGCAAAATGCCGTCGATCCGATACCGAATGCGTAGATCGTTTTCCAGCGGTTCGACGTGAATATCAGTCGCGCGTTCCGCGATAGCTTCGCGAATGATCTGGTTAACAAATTTGACCACCGACGCTTCGGGATCGTCGGCATTCAGCTCAATCGCGGTGTCGACGTCCTCCAGCGCGTCCATGGAACCCCTGGTCTTCAGAATCTCGTCGAACGTCTCCGCGCCAACGCCATAAAGGGTTTTCATGGCGCGCAGAAGCTGCGCACGCGGCACGAGCACCCATTCGGCGGATTTTTTCAACAGCTGCCCCGCAAGCTGGCGCCCGATCGAATTGAAAAGATCGTAAGTCGCCAGCACCACCGTGTTTTCTTTCGTCTCGATCGGCAGAATGTGATGTTGAAATACGAAACGGCTCGGCAGAATCGACAAAGTAGCGCGCTCGATTTTTTTTGCGTCAATCGAAACGATCGGCACCCGGAAGAATTTCCCGATCGCGCCGAGGAAACGTTGTTCGTCCACTTTGCCCGAATCGAGCACCTGACTTACCCACGAACCTCCGTTGAGATTAGTGGCCAATTCGGCCGCCTCTTCGGTCGAAGGCACACCGCTTTCCAGCAGCAACTTAATGAGCGACTGACTCGGAGCTGCGTTCATTCAGCAAGACTCACGGCATGTGTAGCGCCCGCCGCACGGGAGTGGTAAGGGTACCGGTCACGCGCATGGAATAATTCTTTTGCAGCCGCGCGATGGCGTACGAAACCTCCGGCGTAAATACGCCGTCAATAGGGCCGCAATAATAGCCCAACCGGCGCAACGCCGTTTGCAGCGAGCCTACGTAAGCAGGTTGGAGAAGTAATTGTTCGGGTACCTTGAAGTAATAACACCAGCGCCAGTGATATCTCGGCGCGAAATCGGTAGCGTTCACGTGAGGCGTCTGATGAGTGGTTCCCCACTCGTCCCGTTGAGCCAAAGGATCGATGGACCGAAAAATACCATAATCGACAACATCAAATTCGTCGGCCTGTCCGACGCTTGCGCTTAATCCGACGATCAAAACGAGTGCTATTCGTTTCATAAAGCGAGAGATTAATGCATATCTTTGCTCTCGGGAAGATCCGGCGGCGGCAAATTTATCTGTTTGCCTGTCTCCACCTTGGGGCAGTCTGGACACTCGGCCTGGTCGAGTTCCGGACCAAAATGTGTATGCGTGTTCTCATATTTCTGGCGAAGTCGATAAAGATCCAGCTTTGTCAATGTTACCTCCGGGCACATGAGAATAATTAATTCGCGACGCTGTTTGCCACTCGCGGTGGAACGGAACGCCGCGCCAATGAGAGGAATGCGCGAGAGATAAGGAAATCCTTGATAGTTCTTCTGCTTTTGATCTTCAATTAGTCCACCGAGGACGATCGTCGATCCGTTCGCTGCGGAAACATTCGTGCGTATGTAACGCGTATCGATGGTTGGAACCTCGTTGCCGCTGATGTTTACGTTGCCGCCCGGGACAATGCTGTCGATCTTTTGCAGGATATCGAGCGATACTTCCTTTTCGGAATTAATGAGAGGGACGACCTCAAGCTGGAGCACGACCTTCTTGTACTCGATGCTCGCCGAAACAGCTGCTGTCTGGTTTATAACCCCAGCGTTCGCATTTGTAAGGGTACTTACCGGGACGGGAACCTCCTGGCCGGAAGCGATGATAGCTTTTTTATTGTTGCTTGTGAAAACGGTTGGCCGCGAAATAACTCTGAATCGATTCGTGGACTCCAGCAGGTGCACAATAGCCGCGAACGCGTTCCCGGCTGCAACGTAGATGTTCGTTCCATTTCCTACGTTTTGGATGATTTGGCTGAAGTTAATCAGATTCGCCGGATCCAGAATATTGGGGACAACGCTGCTGCCGGGGGATGCGGAAGAACCAGGGATGGGAATCCCCGGAATCCCCGGGTCATTGTTAAAGACACTATTGTTACGCGAGGTTCCCACGAATCTCCTGTTGTACTTTGCGAACCAATCCACGCCGAATTCCTCGTTATTAACAAGGGTCAATTGGCCAATCACCGTGCTCAACGACACCTGCGGGGCTTTGACGTCCATTTCGTCGAGGATCTTTTCCACCTTCGCAACCACCTCGTGATTGCCGAGCACGATGATTGAGTTGGCGCGTTGATCCGCGATCAGCTTCGAGTTGCCGATGGTGACTGCCTTGGGCACGGTGTCGACAGGCTGAGTCGAAAGTTCCTCGGAAATATTAAGCGTGCTGCCTGTGCCGCCTTGGGTGCCGCCATAGCCGCTCGTCAGCGGCGACGTACCTGCTGCTCCCTGCCGCTGTTGCGGTTGACCTTGCCCAGGCGACGGGCCAATGCCCGGAAGTCCTCCCGGTCCTCCAGCGCCTGCACCTTGTTCTGTTCCCGGTTCGGTCAATGCCTGAACAAGAACCGGCAAGACGTCACCGGCGGAAATGTATCTCAAATACCGGGTGACCGGCTTTGCAAACTCAACGTTGGCATCGAATTCGTGGATCAATTGCCGGATAAACGGCATGTTGATCGGCCGTGTCACGACGTGGATGCGGTTTGTGCGGACATCGGGAGTAAGTTTAATTTTTCCCACGATCACTGCTTCTTCGGATAGCAGACCACCGCCACCTCCCTCGATCGGCATTGGCTGCGGCACACCTCCAGGCACCTTCACGCCGCGAACACCCGGCTGGCCCGTTTCAGAGCCTTTCTCGAAAATGTCCTTGAGCATGTCGACGACTTTGCTGGCGTCGGCGCGATCGAG
>JBKPBJ010000176.1:0-5797 GCA_046726875.1 Verrucomicrobiota bacterium | reverse complement strand
GGAAAATAAAGTGATGCATGCCAGCTTCCGTATCGGCGAAACACTCCTGATGGCTTCGGACGGCAGATGCGAAGGGCAACCGCGCTTCGAAGGCTTCTCGCTTTCAATTGTCGTTCCGGACGAGAAAAAAGCCGAGAGCGTTTTCAAGGCGCTTGCGGAGGGAGGCAAGGTTACAATGCCTCTCGAGAAGACATTTTGGGCGCCCAAATTCGGAATGCTTGAAGACCGGTTTGGCGTCGGCTGGATGGTGTCGGTTCAGCACAAAGCGTAGCCATTACCGAGTCTTCAGGATCGGAATAATCTCGGTTTGAATTGGCTGGCCGGTGACTTCGATGTCTTTTTCCGAAACGTAAACGTTAATCTCTGACCGAACGCCGAACTTTCCTTCGAAGTAAATTCCCGGCTCGATGGAAAAACAAACGCCGGGAATGATGCGCCGCGAATCGCGCGTCTCGAAATCGTCGATATTGACGCCATTGCCGTGGGTTTCCTCGCCAATCGAATGGCCGGTGCGGTGCGTGAATTGTTCGCCAAAACCTGCGCGTGTGATTACGCCACGCGAGACGTCATCCACTTCGGCGCCGCGAATCGGTTTACCTGTACGGATATTCTTGCGCACGAACTCGACCGCCGAATCGCGTGCTTCGCGCACAATGTTGAAAATGCGTGAGTACTCTTCAGGGACAGATTCGCCTACGTAACCGGTCCACGTTTGGTCGGTCGCGACTGCTTCGGGCTTGGTCAATTTTGTAGCCGCGTCGATCAACACGAAATCGCCGCGTTTTATTGGCGTGTTCTTTTCCTTTGTCGGCATGTAGTGCGGATTGGCAGTGTTCGCGTTTACTGCGACAATCATCGGCTCCTGCTCCATCCCTTCTTCCTTATATCGACGGAGCATGAACTCTGCGATGTCCCGCTCAGTAGTTGGTTCGTCGGCGCGAATTCGCCGCGCAATCTCCGCAAACGCTTCTTGGATGATGCGATGCATCTTGTCGGAAGCTTCCACATGCATCTGGTGCTGTGCCGGGGAAAACACGGCTTCGAATCGTTGTACCAGTTCCGCGCTAGAAACGGGTTCAACTCCAAAAGAGCGAACGAGCTCGATCGTTCCCGCATCCACCCGTGAGATGTAAGGAATGTCGTTCATCGGCGAATACTGCATCGCGATACGACGCTTCGATTCCTTCGCGGCCGGAGCTAACACTTCCCGCAACCGCGCGTGTAATTCCTGCCAGCCGCGAAAGACAAGTTTCCTGCCGGGAAGGGAGTCGAGTTTAAACTGCTCGATCGACTGAACAATTTTAACGGGCTCGCCCGAGGCTGGGAGGTAGTAAAACCAGCGGCGTGACGCGAACATCTTTTCGTCCAGCTTCAAAATTCGGTAGGCGAGGGGATCGCTGTGCCGGAAATCGTAAAACAGCCAGCCGTCCAGTTTGGCTGCGCGCAAGGCAGCCTGAATTTCAGCCACCCGTTCTGCCGGAGATTGTTGTGCACCCATTGATGCGACAAAAGTTAAACAAAGAATGCATGCTGCGAAGGGCTTAATGCCAGTCCGGCTCGGACGCTGCGATTTCATCTGGTATTGAAATATCAGCCACTCGTCCAAGGGCGAAGCATTTTTGTCCCGCGCCAAAAAAGCCGGAGCCCTTCCGGACTCCGGCTTTTCGTTAATTCACGCAGAGGCGATCAGGCTGCTTTGGCCTTGGTCTGCTGCAAGCTACGGGCGTCGCTGGCGGTGACGATCTTTCCGCCGACGCTCCAGTTGCCGTTTTTCACTTCGTGGATTTTCACCAGCGTGTAGGGACGCAGTGCTTCACCTTCGATCGAAATCATCGCGTCTGTGACTTTGTCGATCAGCTCCTTCTTTTGCTCAGGCGTGAACACGTTTTCGATCACTTCAATATTTACGAGTGGCATTTTGTTTCCTTCTAATTGTTGAGATTAACTTTTCGGTGGGAGTTTTTCTCCCGTTTCAATGCCGTAACCTAAGAGCGCCTGCTTGCGACTGCCCACGACATAGAATGTAGCAATTAACTACTTTGTATGTAGTGTTTTGCCTTGCGCTGATGAGCATCCGCTACGGTCAAATCTGTCCGGTGTCCAAGGCTGCCGAACTGCTGGGGGAACGCTGGACTCTTCTCATTATTCGCGAACTTGTGCTCGGCACGACGCGCTTCAATGATTTCCAGCGCGCGTTATCGCAAATCTCTCCAACTTTGCTGACTAAACGTCTCAACCAGCTTGAGGAGGCCGGCCTCCTCATGCGGAAAACGATGCCAGATCAGCGGCGAATCGAATATCATCCCACTGCTGCCAGCAAAGAACTTAAGCCAATCATCCTTGGTCTTGGAGAGTGGGGAATGAGATGGGCGCGCGGTCAGATGAACGACGATGAGCTCGATGTCGAGATGCTCATGTATGACTTGCAACGGCGGATCGAGGCGGACCAGCTGCCTGGCGGACGAACGGTAATTAAATTCTGTTTCCGCGGGCTTCCGAAGTTCGGTCATTGGTGGATCGTGATCGAACCGGACGGGACGCGGGTGCTATGCGTACATAATCCGCGGCTGCCTGTCGATATCGAACTAATCACCGATCTTCGAACCATGAGTCACGTTTGGGCCGGCGACATGGATATCCGCATGGCGAAGAATACGGGCCGATTGGAATTGAAAGGAGATCCGATTTTGATGCGTACAATCTCGTCCTGGCTCCGTCCCGGAACGTTCGCCCATATCCGCCCACAATCTGGCCCAATTCGAATCAATCAGTCTCGCAAGCAAATCAGGAAATCAGGAATGCAGGAAAAGAAATTCTTGGATAAGGGCGCTGAGATTTACGCAAAGGCGTGATGCTGTAGCGTGCAGAGCTTGCTCGCCGTGGCGAGTCTCAGCGGAAAAATTCCTGGGAGCATGCTTATTACTTAGGGAGATTTTGAGACGCGCCCTAGTGTCAATTTCTGAAAGCGTTGATCGTTCCGGAGCGGATCGAACATCGGATCGAGCCGGAGTAGCGCAGGAGTGAGTGGCACGCGCGACGCCAGCGCGCCCTCGGATGGTATCGACAACAGTTTCTGCAATGTGGCGATGGCGCGGTCCGGGTCTCCAAGTTGTGCTGCTACGCGGGCGAATACCTCGATAGGAGCAGGACCATCCACTGCGTCTTTCTCGAGGGGGAGCACTTTCATTGCCTGTTCCGATAAAGCGAACGCCGCCGCTTTGTCTCCAAGGCCCATCATAACCAGCGCCACATCTCCGATGAGTTCATAGTTATCCGGCTGTTCCTTGAGAAATGGTTCCAGTTCGATGCGCGCCTGCTGCCAACTTTTCTGGGCAGCAGCATGGTCGCCCATCACGTCTTGCGCCCAGCCTAACCAAAAGCGGAGTTCACCATTGTTATAACCCAACGCCGGATCAGGGTTGGCAAGCATTTCGCTCAGCTGAGCGATCATTTCCGCAGGGCGACGTTCCAGGATCGCCTGGTAAATCTGTATTTCCAGGGCACCGGTGTCGTCGGCAGTCGGATGCAGTGGCGCGAGGAGCGCACCAGCGCGCATAAGATCGCCCTGAGCTTGTGCAATACCCGCCTGCTGCGCAAGCGTGTCGACGTCATCCGGAATAACATCGAGCACCTGATCAAATTTCCGCAGCGCTTCCGGGAAACGGCGGACTATCATGTAGGATTGCGCGTGTTGGGTGAGCAGCGAAGCGTTGCGCGGATCGAGGCGCTCAGCTTCCTTGAAGTACAACTCGCTTTGCTCCCATTGACCTCGCCGTCGCGCGACATAAGCCAACGATTCAGGAATCTGACTGCTGTTCGGCAGGAATTGACGTGCCTGTTCAAAGTAGTGCACCGCCGCGTCGGACTCCTTCAAACAGGCGTAGTAGTAATACCCTTTCGCGAGTATGGCTTCGCCGAGATTGGGTTGGAGAGCGAGCGCTGTTTCAGCGGCCTGTCCCGTCTCGTCGCGGAGGGCTTCCGTTGGTTGAAGAGTGAGTGTCAGATAACCGAGCGCATCAACGTACGAAAGCAGCGCCCAGGCCAAAGCAAATTTGGGATCCAACCCCACTGCTTCTTTGAGATGTTTCTGTGCCGCAAGCATATTTGCGGGTGAGTTTCCCGTTTTCAGTGCGTAAGCGAGACCACGCAGATAGGCATCGTAAGCCTGAGGGTTGTTCGTCGGCCTTGCTGCGATGACTTCTTCTTCCTGACCGGTAAGTTTCGCGCGCAACTGATCGGCAATGGCTTTCGCCACCTCACTTTCGACGGAAAAGATGTCGGTCAATCTGCGATCAAACGTCTCTGCCCAGAGATGTGAATCATTCGCAGCTCTGATCAGTTGCACGTTCACGCGCACCTGATCGTTTGTTTTCTGGACGCTGCCTTCCAGGAGATTGGCGACACCGAGTTGGTCCGCAATCTCAGAAGGCTTTTGACGCGTTTTCTTGTAACGCTGCGTGGACGTGCGCGAGATCACTTTGAGATCCGCAATCTTTGAGAGTCGGGTCAGAATTTCGTCTTGGATCCCGTCTGCGAAGTAGGCGTTAGATTTATCTTCGCTCAGGTTTTCAAATGGCAGAACAGCGATGGATTTTTCATTTGCTGATCGCGCGGGAACGACAAAGAAAAACAAGCAGGCAACTGCCACGGCCGCGAGGATTGCCGCCACAAGAGTCACTAACACAGCCCGCTTAGGACGTTTAATTTCGGTGACCTTAGAATCGCTACGCGATTCGGCTTGCGACAACGATCTTTCCGCTTCGAGGTTCCCCTTGAGCACGCGGAGCTCGGCGAGCATCTCCTTGCTCGTTTGGTAACGTTCATCAGTGTTTTTGCGCAAGGCCTTATGCAGAATCGATTCGAGCTTGGCTGGAACATCTGGCGATATGCTCGATATCGGTGGTGGCTCCGCTGTCAGGATGGCGGCAATGCAGTCGCTGGGCGTCTCACCGCGAAATGGCGGGCTACCGGTGACGATTTCGTAGAGCACTACGCCAAGGCTCCAAATGTCCGAGCGAGCGTCCACTTTCTGGCCGCGCGCCTGTTCCGGCGACATGTAATGCGCCGTACCTAACACTAACCCCGGTCGGGTTTGCAGCAGCGCGGTTGTTTTAACGCTGTGATCGTCTGACTCTGGCCTTTGCTCTGTTAGCTTGGCAATCCCGAAGTCCAGTACCTTCACGTATCCGTCCGGGCGGAGCATGATGTTCTCAGGCTTGATGTCGCGGTGTACGACACCGGCATCATGCGCCGCAGCCAGCGCCGAAGCTACTTGCACGGCAATTTCCAGCGCTTTATCCGCACTCATTCTGCCGGACGCGAGGACAGCGCGAAGGGTGACGCCTTCGATAAACTCGGTGGCGATGAATTGCACGTTTCCCTCCGCGCCGATCTCATAAACAGTCAGAATGTTCGGGTGATTTAATGCCGAGGCAGTTCGAGCCTCATTCTTGAACCGGCTCAACTGCGCCTCGTCTATCGTTAGGTTAATTGGGAGAAGCTTGAGCGCGGCTTTGCGCCCGAGTCGCTCGTCCAGCGCCAGATAAACCTCACCCATTCCGCCGATGCCGATGAGTGACTCGATCCGGTAATGACCAACTAATTTCCCGACCATTGCACCGCTGCTGTCGTTAGGTACCAGTTCGGGAGCGGCTTGGAATGCTGGTACTTCAATAAAATTCGCCGCGCGCTCATGCGAGGTGAGCAAAGATTCTACCTCGCGGCGCATGCCTTCGTCATGGCAAGACTCATCAAGAAATGCGGCCCGCTCCTCGGGTGCGCGTTCGACGGCTGACTG
>JBKPBJ010000175.1:0-2090 GCA_046726875.1 Verrucomicrobiota bacterium | reverse complement strand
CCCGCGGCGCGCTCGACTGCTCCCGATGAGCGCGATGTTCCGAGCGCAGCAATCGAAATTCTGCCGAAGGACGGCGGTTCGTTAGGCACCTGGCTGGTTTCCGATGCGCTCGGCGCGCCGCAGACATTTGAGTGCGGCGGCGGCACTTGGATGATCACGCTGCGGCCCGCGCGTTATTACAAGCCTTACAGCGTCACCTTGCAAAAGTTCACGCACGAAAAGTACGCCGGAACCGAAATCCCGAAAAATTTCTCGAGTAAAGTAACCTTGATCGATCCCGAGCGTTCAGTGGACCGTGACGTTTTGATTTACATGAATCATCCGCTCCGCTATCGCGGCGAAACGTTTTATCAGGCAGGATTTCAGCCAGACGATTCGGCAACGATTTTGCAGGTCGTGCACAACCCGAGCTTCATTGCGCCCTACGTGGCATGCGTGATTGTCGCCGCGGGTTTGCTGGTGCAATTTGGTTTTCATCTCGTGGGATTTTCGCGACAACGCCGGAGAGCAATCGCATGAAACGTTTTTTACCGTGGACCATTCTGGCTATTGCTGCGGGGTCGATCGCCGCGAGTTGGATGTCGCCCAAGACGGCGAAGGACGATTTCGATTTCAGCCGGTTCGGCGAAATCCCGGTGCTGGTCGGCGGCCGGGTCAAACCGCTGGACACGGTCGCACGTAATTCGCTCTTGATCATTCACGGCAAACAGGAATTGGGCCTCGAAGACGGCAAACGGCTGAGCGCCATGCAATGGCTCACCGACGTCCTGTTCAATGCTCCCGTTGCCGATCAATATCCAGTGTTCGTTGTTCAAAACGCCGAGGTACTCGGCCTGTTCGGCTGGCAGCAGAGCGACCGGAAATATTTTAGCTTCGCCGAGTTTACGCCTTTCCTGAAACAGATCGATGAACAAGCCACCCAATCGGACAAACTCGAAGCTGTCCAGCGCTCCGCTTATCAAAGTGCGATCCTGAATCTGCGTAACGGCCTCTCGCTGTACCAGCGCCTAAAGAATAGCATTCAACCGGAGGGCGCACAGAATTTCGCTGCCGAACTTCAACGCTTCGAAAGTAGTGTCCCAGGTGCAGCGAAAGCAGCGCGCGAACGCGCCATGGGCGAAAATTTCGACAAAGCAAAACTCGATGACGTCGCTGCCATGATTCAGCGGTACGAGCGACTGTCGGAGATGGCATACGTCCTGGCTGTTCCGCCCATGAGGCTTCCGGGGTCAGCGACCCCGGCTACAGGAGGCGGTGAATGGCATTCGGTCGGCGACAGCTTGCTCCGCTCTGTCGGCACTGGCGAGATTCATCCGATTGTGAACGAATACGCCATTATCGGTGACGCGTATCGCGCAGACGACCGGACACTCTTCAATCAAAACGTGCAACTCGTGACTGATTGGTTCGCCAAAGCGCAGCCGAAGGCGACCAAGCGCGCGTCGTTCGAGTTTTTAGTCAATCGGCTTCAGCCTTTCAGCCAAAGCATGACGCTTTATGTGCTCGCGTTTCTACTGGCGTGCGCATCGTGGCTCGGGTGGAGCAGTATTCTCAGGCGTTCGGCTTTTTACATTTTGCTGCTGGCGCTGGCCATTCATACATTCGGTCTGGTTTCGCGGATGTATCTGCAAGAACGTCCGCCAGTCACCAATCTGTATTCATCAGCAATTTTCATCGGCTGGGGCGCCGTCATTGTCGCGCTGATACTTGAACGAATTTTCCGGGACGGGATTGGCGCGGCGTGCGCGGGCGCAATTGGTTTTGTGACCTTAATCATCGCGCATCATCTCGCCGGCAGCGGCGACACCTTGGAAATGTTGCAGGCGGTGCTCGATACGAACATCTGGCTGGCGACGCACGTCGTGGCGATCACCACCGGTTATTCTGCGATGTTTCTGGCGGGTATGCTCGCCATCATCTACGTCGTGCGCGGCGTGTTTACGACTTCATTAAAAAAGCAAACCGCAGATTCGCTCGCTCGCATGACGTACGGCGTCGTTTGTTTCGCGACCCTGTTCAGTTTCGTCGGCACAGTCCTCGGCGGAATCTGGGCCGATCAATCGTGGGGCCGTTTCTGGGGCTGGGATCCG
>JBKPBJ010000174.1:0-2859 GCA_046726875.1 Verrucomicrobiota bacterium | reverse complement strand
CGCGAGACCTCAAAAACAGGTTTCCCTGCATCTAATGCCTCCAGTTTCCTTGCACGCGCCAAGCGTTGTTTCAAAGTCAGTTTCGGTTTCGCCGATTTCTTTCGCTTTCCTTTTTTAGAACCGATTGTCAGTTTCGGTTTCGCTGATTTCTTTCGTTTTCCTTTTTTAGAACCGATTGACCGTGCGCCCCGACGTTTTAACTGAGGTTTCTTCTTTGCCATATATGTGTCACCTGGTTGCTTCGTCTATACGAATTTGAAATCCGCTAATGCAGCGTGCTCAGACCCCGTTTTTCCGCGTGCCGTCCGGAATGTCGACCGGCCGTGCCTTTAGCGCAAGCAAGCCGGCCGCGATCTCGGGACTAACTGGCCCATGGTGCCTAACGTACGAGTGAGTAAATTTGAGACGTAGCTGGGCTTCCCATTCTTAGCCGATCAGCAATCCATTGGCGACTCACGGCGTTTGCGCCCGCAGTTCTTGAGCAATTTTTACTTTGATGTGATGTCCCTTCGGTTTGCATTGCCAGGTCGGCTCCGCGCCAGCGTATTGAATGCACAGCGGTCACGCCATGACTGCAATTACTACGCAAAGACCCGGCGTAGTGTCAATAGTAAGCTCTGACCCCTTTCAGACCCTCAATCAGCGTCATTGCAAGGGCCAGCAGTTGGGGCGTGGTTAGGCCTCGCCTTCAAGGTGCTAATCTGCGGGGAAGAACATGTAATTCCCGACCGGGGCATACCTCGGATCTTCAAGGGCAAAAGGATTAGCGCCGAGCCACTCGATAACAACCGAGGATGCTTCAAGCACTCTGTCACGCTCAACCCACTCTACGAACTTCCTGTCGATGTCCAAATGCTCGTAGGTATCGCCTAGCATGACAACACGAGCCTTTGCGGTGCCGCTCGGGATGGGAATAGTGACGATGTCGCCTAGTGATATAATCGAGCCAACGTGGTATGTCACAGCACTTGAGACCTAAGGAGAAAAAGATAAGCCACATCCGATGTCGTGGCAAACACACTGAACTTGCCTCGCAATGGGGCCGTTAGCTTCGTCGCTGGACTTAGTTCGTAATGGGGCCGTTGGCTTCATGGATTAGATGGCATGAAGGGAGTGGGTGAGCTGTTTAAACTCATGCGCGTATGCAAAATACAATCGTTCCCCCCTCGAGATCGCTTTCGCCACAGTTAAGGGCAATAAGGCGGGGGCGGAACCGGGAACGTATCCCCGGGGTAATGCTCGATGATCGGCAAGAAGCCCTGCCCAAACGCCATCACGCCCGACCGGTAGTAAAGCCTGGACGTCACCGTGTAGTTGGCTCCGTCCTTAACCGATGCGAGATAAATGATATTGTCCGGTGTGACCGGCGGTCCCGCCGGCGGCAGCGTTCCAATCGGAATGCTTCCCACGTATTCCACGCCGTTCCACGACAGGAAGATGTAACCGAAATCATGAGCCGTGGAAGGCCTGGTGTCGATCTGAGAGGCGTAATAGAGCTTCACCTGGTTGATTGGGCTCCCACCGGCAGGAGCGGTCACGTGAAAGACCATCCTGGTCGGTCTGGGATCCATGAGAACCGTCGGCGTGCCAGGTGGCCGCGGTCCATTGCTGAAGCAATACTTGAACCAGGCGTCGATGTTCTGGATGAGCTCATACAGTTCTGGATAGGAATTTTCGTCCACGACACCGTGCTTCCCGTTCGGCTTCATCATAATCCGCTTCAGGAATCGCTGGTTCGTTCCTGCACTGGCAATTCGGTTATAGGTGGAATTGATGGCTGGTACGGTGAAGTACTGGTCGTGTGTGCCGACGATGGTCAGCAGCGGTCCATGCTGTGTCCGTGCATAGGCGATCGGGTCAAAATAGTTCAGGAATGTGGTAAGTGTCGGATCGGTACAGAAGTTCGAGACGGTGTTAAGGTGATCCTGTCCGCTTTGCAGCCCGTCCCTCGTGTAATAGTAGAGACCGTGATAGAGCCAGGCGCCAGGATAGAACGCGATGTGCCGCCAATCACCGGCCACTGCAATTCCCAGCGCTCCCTTTACTCGATCGTCCACCCCATTAATGTAGTAGGTGAACTGTCCCCCCATCGAAGCCCCGATCACACCCAAACGCGTCCGGTCGATGCGGAAGGGATTCAGGAATAGATCTGACAATTTCTCGAAAAGGGTCAATGCCCGCATGCCAGCGTACGCGTAATGGTACAGGTAGCTCACGTAAGGGGCCGGCACATTCATGATTTCTTCGACCGAAATCCATCCCTGTTCCGTGTCCGGCGGTCCGGTAGAAAGGCCCTGCCCCGGTCCATCGATCGAGAGTGCAACGTATCCGAACGCCGCCAGGAGCATCGCCTCCTCCGGACTCCCATGCCCATGGTGGCCGTGACCAATAACAATCGCCGGATACGGCCCACCGATCATTGGACTCGCCAAATACCCGTGGATACGTATCTGTCCACCGGTGTGAATTGCGTACGGCGGGCCCGCGTCAGCCCATGTCGCATTGTTATTGGAGTCGAAGTAGACCTCGAAGTAGCCGATCCGCGCAGTGATACTGTAATTGAGCGTGCTCCTGTCCCGAATCCTGAGCTGAGTGTCGGAGGGCCAGAGGTCAAGAGGTGCGGACTGCGCGAACGCGCGACCGCAAGGACTGCTCAATAAAGCGAGGAGGAGTAAACAGAGGATCGTGCGTCTTGACGTAAGCTTCATGGTACTCTCCTGTTGTCTTTAGCCCGGTTTTACGGAAAATCCGACCGGCTTGTCAAGTCAAATTCGCGATAAGCCTGAATGGCCGAGTCAAGTTGCTGTTCCAGACGCGCAATGGCTTAGCAGTGAGGCATTAGTCCCATTGCTTCCGTGG
>JBKPBJ010000173.1:0-3058 GCA_046726875.1 Verrucomicrobiota bacterium | reverse complement strand
ATCGGTTTCTTTAACGCGCAGTTCCTCTGCGTTCCGGATCGTCGTTTTGCCGCTCGCCAGAACGGCTGCGATGGACAAAATCGGCAACTCGTCAATGAGCTGTGGCACTTCTTTCCCCTGAATAACGGTTGCTTTGAGTGGCACACCGGTGACTTCCACTACTCCGCGCGGCTCAAGATGCTCGACGTCCTCGACGGCTTCTCGAACCTGCGCACCCATTCGGAGTAGCACACCCAGCATGGCCGTTCGCGTATCATTCAATCCAACGTCGCGGATCAGCAGATGTCCACGGCGCTGTGCCGCAGCGCTAACCAGCCAAAACGCCGCCGAAGAGATGTCGCCGGGAATGTCGAAATCCCGCGACTCAGGGACCTGCTCGCCGAAAACGCTAACGCTGCCATCATCTTCCGTCTGAGTGCGCACCAGGAAGTAATTGAGCATCTTCTCCATGTGGTTTCGCGTCGGCACCGGCTCCTCAACGGTGGTCTTCCCTTTCGCGAAGAGGCCGGCCAGCAGCAGTGCGCCTTTTACTTGTGCGCTCGCCACAGATGGACGGTATTGAATACCACGAAGCGACCCGCCGTGGATGCGCAACGGCGGCGTTCCGTCAGGGCCTTCGGCAACAACGCTTGCGCCCATCTCACAAAGCGGCGCGATCACTCGGTCCATTGGGCGTTTGGATAACCCCGGATCTCCCACCAGCCGACTCTCGAATTTTTGTCCGGCCAGCAGACCGGCGAGAAACCGCATCGTCGTGCCCGAATTGCCGCAATTGATTTCCTGGCTCGGTGCGGTGAGGACCCGTTTTTTCCCGTGAATGACCAAAGTGGTCGGCTCAGGATGTTCGATCTTGATTCCCAACGCGCGCATTGCGTTCACCGTGTGCATGCAATCTTCACTGGGAAGAAATCCGTGGAGCGTGCACACGCCGTTCGAAAGCGCGGCAACAATCACCGCGCGATGCGAAATGCTCTTATCGCCCGGGACGGTGATTTCGAGATCGATTCGAGGGGCCCGCTTTACCCGCAAGTCCATAGAATCAATTAACCGTACGGCTGTTCATGCCGGATCTCTTCGCATCAAAAGGCCGTGCACTAACCGGGGCGTTCATATCCCGCATCAGCGAAACTACGGAGCGGGCTCTCCTTACGGCACAAGGAAAATCTTGTCGGTGTAAGGATCCTTCACTTCCGTCCCGGGAGGGAATCCTTCCACATCGATGTATTTACCAGGCGAATAAGGGCTCTCGACCAGATGCGGTTTGCCGGGAACGGGGATTCCGTACGGGTAATCGCCCTTCGCGACCTTTGTCGGAGGCGCAGCCGGCGGCGGAGTTGAAGCCGGCACTTGCGGCGGGGGCGGAGTAACGGGCTGGGCGGGCCCGTTGGGGTTGAATGGTTGCTGCGGCGGCGGGTATTCTTGTGTCTGAGTGGAAGCGTAAGTGGACGCCCGGTGATATTGAGTCGTGGGAGGTGGCGGTTCCTGCGCGCATGAGGCGAAAAAGAAGGCCGCGAGAAGAGCAAGCGGGAATGAAAATTTCATCATAAATGAAAATTTTTGATAATCGTATCCGGAGTCGGACTCGTTGCCAATCATTAAATCGCGCTTTCTTCGAGCTCGGGAGACTCCTCGATAAAAAGCAGCACGAATACAATGCACCGGCACGCGGCATCCGAATCCGAAGTAGAAATGACGCATCCTTCACGTGCAGAGATTTTGGTCGTCGACGATGACGCCATGAGCCGCAGGGTATTGGCGCAGCTGCTGAGCGCCTCTGGTTACAATTGTCGCGTCTCAAACGATGGTTCCGAAGCCCTGGAGACAATTCATGCTCGTCCGCCTTCGCTTTTGCTACTGGATTTCGACATGCCACGTCTAAACGGCGCCGAGCTTCTTACACGCCTTCGCTCCGACGAAGACCCAACGGTCGCTCAAATCCCGGCCATTATGCTGACAGCACATGGCAGCGAGCAAAGCGAGGTCTCCTGTCTGCAGGCAGGTGCGGACGATTTTGTGACGAAGCCTGTCAACGCGTCGGTGTTGCGGGCGCGAATCGAGACGCAACTTCGGCTTCGCTCAATGCGACGACAGTTGGAGCGGCAAAACGACGAACTGGAAAAATGGCGCCGCGAACTGGAGCGCGACCTGGCAGCGGCGCGTTTGACGCAAGAATCATTGATACCGCAGAAACCACTTGTGCTGCCGGGTTGGCAGGTTGCGACTTGTTACCGTCCTGTCATCCAAGTTGGCGGCGACATCTATGGATGGCTGCGAATGAAAGACGGCCGGATTTTGTTCTGGATCGCAGATGGCACCGGCCACGGCGCGGCTGCCGCGTTGCTTACAACTTTGGCAAAACTTCTTTTCCAGCATGGTCTGGAGCACGATACGCCGGTCAGTCTAATGGAAGCTGTGGATTGCGATTTTCGAAGCATCTTCCGCGCGCGCTCATTTATGACCGCGATGTGTATCGCCCTTGATCCCGCCACGGGACATGCGGGCGTTGTCGGCGCAGGGCACCCGCCACTGTTGGTTGTTCGGCACGACGGAACCACGCAATCAGTCACTTCAGTGGCCCCTCCCCTGGGCCTAGTCAAACAGGCTGCGTTCACCGAAACACCAATCGATCTTGAGCCCGGCGATGCGTTCCTGCTTTACACCGACGGGATACTGCGCTCGGGCAAAGACGGGCGTCATGGGCGGCTTCCCGGTCAGCTCGAAAAAATTCTGCGCCATTCCGCGCCCAGCGCAGAGGCATTGCTCAAACACGTTTTGGCACAAACAGATCTCGAGAATTCTGCGAAGGCTGCTCCCGATGATGTGGCAGCAATCGCGGTCCGCCGGCAAGACCGGCAATAAAAATTTTTCACTTGGCTCAAAATTAGTCTTGCTCTCCCGCACACGAAACGCTAGTCAGCGTCCATGCCGAAAACCAAAAAAACTTCCAAGCGCAAACCGAATCCCGCCTTCATGAGACCGGTCCAGCCGGACGATAAGCTCGCTGCGGTCGTCGGATCACAGCCGCTATCACGCCCGGAGCTTACGAAAAAGCTTTGGA
>JBKPBJ010000172.1:0-3746 GCA_046726875.1 Verrucomicrobiota bacterium | reverse complement strand
CGCGCTTCCTGAAATTTTTTACCGAGGCCCTCTATTGTCATGAGCGAAAAGCCGGCTAAACGGCAGCATCGAGATCGACCAGAATCTCGCGTGGTTTGGCGCCCTCGCCGGGACCCAAAATACCGCGCTGCTCCAGAATATCAACGATGCGCGCCGCACGCGTGTAACCGAGCCGCAACCGGCGTTGAAGCAGCGAGGTAGACGCGCGTTTTTCCTGTCGAATAATCTCGATGCATTTTTCGACCAGCTCTTCATCTTCGGCGGTCACTTCTTCCTCCGGCGCGCTAGTGGATTGCAGCTTCTTATGCATCGCCGTATCAAATGCAGGCGGACTTTGCGCTGAAACGAATTCTACGAGACCGTGAATCTCATCATCCGTTACCAGCACACCTTGCGCGCGGATGAGACGGGAAGCGCTCGGCGGCAGATACAGCATGTCGCCCTGCCCGAGCAAACGCTCGGCGCCGTTTTCATCAAGAATGACGCGGCTGTCGATCTTGCTCGCGACTTGGAATGCGATGCGGCATGGGATGTTCGCTTTGATAACGCCAGTGATCACGTCCGCGCGGGGTGTTTGGGTGGCAACGATCACATGAATTCCGGCCGCGCGAGCCATCTGCGTGATGCGCGCGATCGCCGTCTCGACGTCTGCGGGCGCGGTTTGCATCAGATCGGCAAGCTCATCGACAATCACGGCGACATACGGAATTCTGTCGGGAATTTGCTCTTCTGTAGCCGGCATCGGCGATGCCGGCCCACGCGTGACAGTGTCATCCCCCTGGCCGGGATCATCGATGCCGGCTACAGCCTTTTTCTTCGGTCGTGCATTAAACCCAACAATGTTCCGCACGCCTACGCGGGCAAACATTCTGTAGCGGCGTTCCATTTCGTCGATCAGCCATCGCAACGCCAACAGCACTTTCTTCGGATCCGTGACGATCGGGAACGCAAGATGCGGCAACGATTGATACGCCTGCAATTCGACCATCTTCGGATCGATAATCACAAATCGCAGTTCTTCTGGCGTGAAGCGGAAGAGCATGCTTGCAATCAGCGCGTTGATACACACGCTCTTCCCACTGCCAGTAGTGCCCGCGACAAGCAGATGCGGCATTTGCGCCAGATCGGCAATGATTGTCTTGCCGTAAACATCTTTGCCGAGGGCGAGCGGAATTTTTGCATGCTGTTTCGCTGTGTCCCAATCAGTCGATTGCAAAAGCTCGCGCAGCTTCACGGTCACCTTGCGCGTGTTGGCCAACTCGATTCCGACAGTGTCTTTGCCCGGAATAGGCGCGAGAATATTGATTCGCTCCGCCCGCGTTGCCCGTGCAAGGTCGCGTTCGAGACTCACGATCTTGTCCACGCGCACGCCTTTCGCCGGATACACTTCGTAGCGCGTGATGGTGGGACCCTTGGTGATATCTCCCGGTCCGACGGCAATCCCAAATTGCGCCAATGTCTCAATCAAAACCTGTTGTACTTCTTGTAGCTCAGAGGGATCCGTGGCGGTCCGCGCTTCAAAACTATGCTCGTCGAGCAGATCGAGCCCTGGTAACACATAATCTTCCCAGCTCGAAGTGGCGCTTGTCGGACTGGGGGTGGCCTTCGCTTTTTCTTCGGTCGCGCGCAGCTCGGCAAGAGACGGCCTGCGTCGAGTTACCACCGGCTCGCTTGGCACCGTCGTATCAACGACCTTCGGTGCCGGTCGGGTCGCCAGTTCCTCCGGCGAAATCATTGTCGCCACAGGTTCAGGCACAGGAACACCTTTCTTTTTAAGTTGCTTCTGTAGCGCTTCGAGCGCTCGCCGTTCCTTTTCCGTCTTTAATTTCTCCCTTAGATCAGATTTGCGAATTCTCCGGCGCACGCGCCATTCGTGCAGCTTCGCGACGCTGCGGCGCGTAAGGTTGACCATCTCGCGAACAAGATGAATCGGGCGCAAACCCGTAACCAAAATCAGCGTGGTCAAATAGACTGCGACAACGAGAAGAACCGAACCCATGGGGCCGAGAGCGGCAGGAAGCAGGCCGCGATGTTCGTCAGACAAGCGATACCCAATGAGGCCGCCCGGGCCTTGAATGTCCACCGGCACTTTCCTCCCGAGCAAATGGCTGATCCCCCACGCTTGGTCCAAGCATGCACCAGAAATGAGGAATAGAATGATCCACGGGATGCGGAGTGCCACACGCAATCGAGGATAAAACAATTTCGCCGCGCCGAAGCCGAGAAGCACGGCCGCCAGCAACAGCGAAGCGAAGACGCCGATTAACTGATAGCACATGCCCGCCACGATCGCTCCGAGCGGTCCGATGAAATTTTGTGCAGGATGATTCGCCGGCGAGACGTGACTAAACCAGAACCACGACGGTATATCCTTCGGCGTATAGGAAATCAGCGCGAAAAACAGCAGCGTGCCGGCAAAAAGCAGAACGAGAGCGAACACTTCGTTCCACGCGCTGAGTCTTTCTGTGCGGCGGCCCACCGCGTGTGATAGTAACGCCATGCAGGCGTCTTTCAATCACAACTCTTCCTCTGCTTCTTATTCTTACTCTTGCTCTTGCTCATGCTCGTAATCGTGACCGAATGATTCAGCGCGCTCGGCGGTCACGCCCTACCGCACGCTTTCGCCTTGCACGCGCGACCAGAGACTGATAACTGTGCCAGCGCATTATGGCTTCTTTCGTTCGCCGGAGCGCCGTCGCTGTTTCCCTCGCAATTATCCTGTTTTCCACGTCTTGCGAAAAACATCCGATCGGCCAGATGCCGGAAGTTCAGCGGGAACAACCCGATCCAGCAAAGACCTGGTCGAATGCGGCAGAACAACATTCTGAGGGACATTCGACTTCAGAGACGCCGGCCGAGGTTCCACACGAAGCTCGTTAGGCAAAGGAGATCACATGGCTAGACACAAATACATGAGGTCACCACCGAACCTTACCGGAATGCCGCCCGGTGTGCCGTACATTATCGGCAACGAAGCGGCGGAGCGTTTCTCCTACTACGGCATGAAGTCGGTCCTGACCGTTTTCATGGCGCATTACATCTTGAACCAGTCGGGTGTGCTGGCGCCGATGAGTCCGAACGAGGCGTATATGTACACGCATTACTTTGTGTTCGGCGTCTATTTTCTCCCGATTCTTGGCGCGATTATCGCAGACGGCTGGCTCGGCAAATATTGGACGATCCTGTCGCTATCGATCGTTTACTGCCTGGGTAATCTCACGCTCGCGTGCATGGCCAGTTCCTGGGCAATTGCGATCGGGCAACGGACAATGCTCGCAATCGGATTGTTCCTGATCTGTTTGGGCGCCGGCGGCATCAAACCATGCGTGTCGGCCAATGTCGGCGATCAATTTGGCGGATCCAACAAACATTTGCTCTCGAAAATGTTTGGTTGGTTCTATTTCTCGATTAATGCGGGATCTTTCATTTCGTCGATCCTCTGTCCGTGGCTACTGGCGAATCCGAAGTACGGGCCGGGGTGGGCGTTTGGAATCCCAGGCATCGCGATGGTGATCGCCACGTTATTTTTCTGGGGCGGTCGCAACAAAATGGTCCACGTGCCGCCTGCCGGCCTCGGTTATTTGAAAGAGACATTCAGCAAGGAAGGTCTTATCACCCTTGCTCGTATCGCAATGGTTTACGTTTTTATTTTGGTCTTCTGGGCGCTTTGGGGAATGAGCAACGGCGCTGAATGGACGTTGCAAGCCGAGAAAATGGACCTGCATTGGATGGGCATGAACTTGATC
>JBKPBJ010000171.1:0-3128 GCA_046726875.1 Verrucomicrobiota bacterium | reverse complement strand
CTGGCCATGTCGCATTGCGTTTTCATCGCGAACGATTGCGTCGGCTGCAAAGCAGTCCACAATTGCCTCCACGTCGTGCGCGTTACTCGCGTCAATGTACATCGAAATGACTCGCGGCAGATTCATTCACTTGTACGCGATTGCGGCGCTGGATGGGCCGGCCAGGTGGAGCACTTCGAAGCGCTTAAAGCCTACGTCACGGCACCACCTTTCGAAATCGGCGGCGGAATAATCGAACGCATCGCCGAATTCGATCAACATGTTTAGCGACATGAGCAGACCGAAGAGATTCTCACGGCGCGCGTTATCTATTAGCGCTTCAACCGCAATGAACGCGCCGCCGGGCGGAAGCGCATCGTAAGCCGCGCGAATGAGCTTCATCTTTTTCTCCAGGTTCCAATCGTGCAGGATCATTCCCATCGTGATCACATCGGCTTTCGGCAGCGGGTCCTGAAAGAAATCGCCCGTGGCAGTGCGGATCCGATCAGTCAACCCAACTGCGGTAACGTGCTTTTTCGCTACAGGCTCGACCGGCGGCAGGTCGAAACTGATGCACTCAATATGCGGATGTTTCTTAGCGACTTCGATGCACAGCAATCCAGTTGCGCCGCCGACATCGCACAGGCTGCGATAGCGCGAAAAATCAAATTTCCCGGCGAGCGCTTCGAAGTTGATGCGCGACAGGCCGGTCATCCCGTCGAGGAAGCACTCCAGTTTTTCAGGGTCGGCATACAATTCATTGAATATGTTCTTGCCGCCGTGCTTGGTTTCATTTTGCGGTTGCCCGGTGCGTAGCGCTTCGGGCAAATCGTTCCAGTAGTTGAAGAGCCGCGCATTGAGCATCTCGGGGATTCCGCCGATGTAGCGTGAGCTGTTGCGGTCGAGATACAGAGCGGTGGCGGGCGTGTTGAAATATCGTGCATCGGCGTTGTCGCCCTCACGCTCGAGAAATTTCATTGCCACAAGCGCATCGAGAAAATCTGCGATGCCGCGAGGATGCAGGTCAAGTTTCTTGCCGATCTCCGCGCCTGTGAGCCGGCGCTCACCGAGTGTGGTGAAGAGATCGAACGTGACCGCAGTCAGCAGGACCTTGGAATTCCAGAAGCCGAATGCAGTTTGCAGAATTGCGTCAGGTGTAGGCGAAGTTGTCTCCATGGTTGTCGATGTAGCGAATCTGGTCGGAGTGACAAGCGACGACTGATGAAAAGAAAACTGCCGAATCGGGAGAGCCAAGTGAGCTAGCGAGTGAGAAATGGGCGGAATGTGAGGCCAATCACGCAGGAAGCGGCGATATAGATTCCATCAGCTGGTATAAGTACACTTTTTGTGTTCGGTTTTTTCAATATGAACCATCTCGGGTTAATTCTTTGGACGCTCTTGTTGGTGGCATCGGCCGCTGACGCTCCGCCGGTTGTTTTTATTGTTCGTCATGCGGAGAAAGCTCCGACTGACGGTGATGATCCTGAATTGTCGGTTGCAGGTCAAAAACGCGCGGAGGCGCTCGCGCGTATTCTGACGGATGCACAGATTAAGGCCGTGTTCGTCACAGAATTCAGGCGCACGCAGGAAACTGCGGAACCGACAGCGAGAGCGGCGCACGTGAGCCCCACAGTGGTTCCGGCAAATGATGTTCCCGGGCTGATTGCGAAACTACGGGCATTGAACGGCAACGCGCTGGTCGTCGGACACGGCAACACGATTCCGGACTTGGTCAAGGCGATCGGGATTTCGGCCGCAATAAGCATTCCCGACGATGATTACTCCGAAATCCTCGTCGTGTCTGTTGGGGACGTGCCAAAGTTGCTCCAGTTGCATTATCCGTTTTGACAAGCAGCGTCGCTACTTTGTAGGTCCATCGGTGCTTCCGCGACTGAAAATGACCACTGACCGTATCTTAAGCCCGTCGACGCAGAAAGATTTTGCTTCTCTTAGAACCCGATCATGGCGGAAAATCCCCGTCTCGCATTTGAACGCTGCCAATCCATTCAACCGTTTCGTTCCTTCTCGCTGGGTGCTGTTGTCACTGGCGGCGCTATTTTTTTTTAACGGACGATGCGTAAACGCCGATCCGGTTGGAGACTTTTTCAAGAAAGTCGGCCAGTCCGTTTCGAAAGCTTTCCAGCCCCGACCAACGCCCAATCCAGCCGAGAAGAAGACGAAGCATGTGTCGCGGCATCCGAGTTCGCGAAATCTCAATCCTGCCGGGGCATCGCCGACTCCACTCGAACAGCCAACAAACCTCGTTAAAGAAGAGAAGGTTACTCCCACTATCACTGTGCTGCGGGCTTCAGCTGTTCCTGTGGAAAAAGCAAGAGGAGATATGCCGTATGGAATTCCTGTTCCCGGCCAGAAAGGTATAGTGACAAGTCCGTATTTACCCGACGGAGGTTACATTGACGTCAGCGGCTTCGCGCCGGGCTCGGCTGTGAAAGACCCATACACGGGAAAGATTTTCCTTGTGCCGTGACGTTGCGTGAATTTCGCCGCGCCAAATTTTTCGCATCACCTCGGTGGTTATTGAGCGGATGCCGGATTCAAAAGCGGCCTCGCTCATCCGATTTGCGTTCGAATTGCACGCATCGCATTCCACCGGCGAAGCAGCGACATCTATCCATCACGTTTCGCACGCTGCGGACCAGCCGAGTCTGAGCTTTGATTCTCTGATTCAGGAGAGTCCCTGATGACCTGGTGATGCAATTCGTTTCGCAGCCCCACGGCGGGAAGATAATCGGCAACGAACGTGCGTTTCCACCAACCGGGCTCACCTGGCTTCGTGAAGCGGTAGCGATACCAATCTGCGCGAATGAACTTTGGGGGTGCCTCGCGAAATGGGTTGTTCGCGAACAGGCAAAGAATTCGCTTTTCGCCTTCCAGGAGTCGTTGCACAAGCGCGAGGAACCACGGATGCAAGTCGGGAGGCGACATGGCGGCGAACCACATTTGCCAATCGAGCTTCCAATGATACGGCGACACGATGCAGGGCGGGCGATTCACGTCGCCGGGTTTTCCCTTGAACTCGTATTCGTGCCATTGAGCTGAAGCATCTGGAAATTCTGCGTCAGTCCCTTTGATCACGACCTCGAGCCGTTCGCGCGTGACAGCGCCGAATGCGCCGTACGTGTTGACCA
>JBKPBJ010000170.1:0-2541 GCA_046726875.1 Verrucomicrobiota bacterium | reverse complement strand
CACCGCTGCGATGAAGGGGATGCTTTCGTCACTGGATCCGCACAGCCAGTTCATGGACCCCAATGATTTTCGAGACATGCAGGATGACACGCGCAGCCGCTTCAATGGTCTCGGCATCGAAGTCTCGATGAAAAACGGCCTGCCTACGGTGGTCACGGCGATGGAGGACACGCCTGCCGCCAAGGCGGGAATTCTTTCCGGCGACCAAATACTGCGGATAAATGGCATGTCGACGGAGAGAATGGATCTCCAGGACGCAATCAATGTTCTGCGCGGTCCCGCAGGGGCAAAAGTCACTATGACGCTGTTGCGGCCGTCAACCAAGGAAATCAGGGAGTACACACTGCAACGCGCAGAAATAAAAATCCAAAGTGTTAAGGGAGAAAGATTGCTGTCGCCGGAGCTGACCGGTCCGTTCAGGATTGGTTACGTCCGGCTGATCCAGTTCAATGAACCGACTGCCGAAGAATTATCGAAGGTGATCGATAATTTGCAGAAGCAAGGCATGCAGGCGCTGATACTCGATCTCCGAAATAATCCGGGCGGGCTATTGAACAGCGCTGTGGACGTGTGCGGTCAATTTTTGCCGCCCAACACAAAAGTCGTTTCGACGCAGGGACGAGTTCCTTCTCAACAGCATGATTACTCGACGTCCGGTGCGAGTAAGCCGCGTCCAAATTTTCCGATGGTGTTGCTGATCAACGAAGGCAGCGCGAGCGGCGCAGAGATCGTCGCCGGCGCGCTTAAGGATTTGCATCGAGCCGTGCTCGTGGGTGAAACCACTTTTGGAAAAGGTTCCGTGCAGAATGTTCTACAATTGCCGGACGGTTCCGCAGTGCGTTTTACCACGGCCAAGTACTACACGCCCAGCAGACAGGTCATTCAGGGTAATGGCGTGACCCCGAATATTCGCGTCGGCATGACCGCCGAGCAGGAGCGCGCTCTCTATGCGCTGCGCAATGCAGGAAATGTTAAACCAGACGACGAGACCAACATCATCAAAACCAAGGATCCGCAGATGTTGCGCGCCATCGACGCGCTCAAAGGCGTCATGATTTACGCGCAACAGAGCGCGCCAAAGGCGGAAGCGGTAAAGAAGTAGCACTTCGGGTCATTCCGAACGGAGTCGAGAATGGAGCGGCTCGGGAAGCCGCGACATAGACGGGAAGGTCAAAGGCTGAGCGAACGGGAAGTGAGCGAATCAAATCTCTGATTTTCTTCTGATGTGCCGCGCGCAATGTAAGTTCGAGAGATGTCTCGACTTCGCTCGACATGACAGTATTAGCTCTGGAAACCTCCTGTGACGAGACCGCGGTAGCGATTTTGCGCGGCGGTCGTTCCGGCCATGAGTTGCTTGCGAGCGAAGTCGCATCGCAGGTCGCAGCTCATGGAAAATATGGCGGGATCGTACCGGAGATCGCGTCGCGCAATCATCTGATTTACGCGCCGCGGCTACTCGATCGCACTGCGAGCGAAGCGAAAAGTCGGTTGTCAGAAATCGATGCGTTCGCTGCCACCAGTGGCCCCGGTCTGGCGAGTTCGTTGATGATCGGTGCGTCTATCGCGAAAGGATTGGCAATCGGCTTCGGCAAACGGTACCTGGGTATCAATCATCTCGAAGGGCATTTGCTCTCGCCATTTTTTGACGTCGAAAATGGCATCAAGCCAAATGTGTCGCTCATCGTTAGCGGTGGGCACACGATGCTAGTGGTTGTCCGTAGCCTAACGAATTATCAACTCATCGGCCATACCGTTGACGATGCTGCGGGCGAGGCATTCGATAAAGTAGCCAAACTGCTCGGACTCGGTTATCCCGGCGGCCCGGAAATTGAAAAGCACGCGCGGAGCGGCGATCCGAAACGTTTTGATTTTCCCCGCAGCATGCTCGCCTCGAAGAATTTCAGCTTTAGCGGATTAAAAACTGCCGTGCGCTATTTGTTGCCGAAAATTGCGGTCATTCCGAGCGAAGCGCAGCGGAGTCGAAGGACCCCGTTGAATGACGCTGTTACTGATGCCTCGGGATCCCTCGACTTCGCACGGGATGACGGGCTGCGCGATCTCTGCGCATCTTTTCAGCAGGCGATCATTGACGTTCTCGTGACCAAGACAATCGCGGCGGCGCAAAAATACCGTGTGGATCTCGTGACGATAAGCGGCGGCGTCAGTTGCAATCAGGAACTACGCCGGCAAATGCGCGAAGCGTGCAGCCGTAAAAGAATCGAATTCAAGAGCGCTGAGCCGTGGCTCTGCACGGACAACGCCGCGATGATCGCATTTGCCGCGTTGTTGCGATTGCGCGCTGGATTTGAATCGCGAGTAGACGAGGAGATTGATCCGAATTTGGCGCTGGTGCTGTAGCCGCTTCGCTGTGCGAAGCGTTCTACACGCATTTGTTGATAGCCACGCATCGAGTCGCCCACAGGGCAACGGCTACAAATTTAGTACTCGCGTTCCAGGAGATAATTCGCCAGCGCATGCAGCGCTTCAGAGTTGTGATTGCTAAAAATCGACAAGGCATTATGCGCTTCGTGCGTGAGCCGT
>JBKPBJ010000169.1:0-7579 GCA_046726875.1 Verrucomicrobiota bacterium | reverse complement strand
CGCCGACGCCGGAGTCAACATCATCAAGCTGATCGATCAAGACCAGATGACGATGGAAGAAGTAAAAGCAGTCGTCGACGAAGCGCACGCGCGCAAACTTCCAGTCGTCGCGCATGCGCACCGCCCTGAAGAAATCCGGCGTGGGTTGGCCGTCGGCGTGGATTGCTTCGAGCATACCGGTCTTGCGGCAGCGCCGGGCTATCCCGACGACGTTTTGAAAGCGCTGCATGAGCGCACAGCGAACATGAGTTTAGGTCCGCTCTTCTGGTGTCCGACCATCGAAGGATTCATCAATTACGAGTCGCTGGTCGACAATCCCGAACCGCTGGATGATCCGGCGAATTACGATGGCGTTCCTCCCGATATCGCCGCAGACATCAGGCGCTCGCTCGCGCACCCGAATCAGCTTGCCTACTACCAAATCACGCCGCTCCGCGCCAAAACAGTCCGGCACAAATTTGGGCAGCTACAGGATTCCGGTGTCGTCCTGCTCATCGGCACCGACAGCGGCATACCGATGAAATTTCACAACAGCTCCACCTGGCACGAACTGGACGCATGGGTCAATCACCTCGGCGTCGACGCCATGACTGTTATTCGCGCCGCCACATACTGGCCCGCTGTGATGATGAAAGTGGATAAAGACTACGGCTCAATCAGCAAAGGCAAGTTCGCCGACATCATCGCGGTAAAAGGAGATGTGTTGCAGCACATCGATCTCCTGCAACGCGTTGACCTGATCATCAAACACGGCAAACGCGTGAAGTAACCAATGACGCTTTTCAATTATTTCAGACGACACCAATGGAAACGCCGTTGACGCCTCTCGAATTTGCTCGCCGTGCGCGCAAACTTTATCCCGACCGTGTCGCCGTGGTCGATGGCAACTCACGCTGGACGTATGCGCAGTTTCTCCATCGATGTGAACGTTGGTCGGCGGTTTTGCAGAAACTTGGAATCGGCCCCGGTGACCGTGTCGCCTACCTTTCACCGAACACTCACGCGCAGCTCGAATCGTTCTATGCCGTCCCGCAAGTCGGCGCTG
The DNA here is from genome assembly GCA_046726875.1 of Verrucomicrobiota bacterium. Taxonomy (GTDB): domain Bacteria; phylum Verrucomicrobiota; class Verrucomicrobiia; order Chthoniobacterales; family UBA10450; genus Udaeobacter. The sequence goes on along the minus strand of JBKPBJ010000169.1, from coordinate 6,534 downwards.
TGCTGGTGCCCTTAAACTATCGCCTGATTGCGGAGGACTTCGTTTACCTGATCAATCATAGTGGTTCGCGGATAGTCTGCGCAGACCGCGATTATCTTAGAACGATGGATAATATTCGCGACCACCTTCCGAAAGTTGAACACTTCGTCGCTCTGAGTTCTAGCGTCGGCTGTCCGCAGCCGAATTCGACCTGGCTGGACTATGAAGCAATGCTCAACGCCAGCTCGGCTGAATTTTCACGCCCGGAAATCCACGAGACGGATCTGCTCACCATCAATTACACCAGCGGCACTACTTCGCGTCCGAAAGGTGTAATGATCACCCATCGAAATGCGTGGATGAATTCCATCGGCACGCTCCTCTACGCTCCGATGACCTGTGCCGATCGTTATCTGTGGACGCTGCCGATGTTTCACGCCAATGGCTGGACTTTCGTCTGGACAGTAACGGCCGCGGGAGCCACTCACATTTGCCTGCGCAAAGTCGAGCCTCGCGCTGTGTTCGAATTGATGGCAACCGAGCAAGTCACCACGCTGTGCGCAGCGCCGACGGTTTTGATTTCGTTGACAAACGCGGCGGAAAATCTCCGTCGCCTCGCACCGAAAGGAATTCACGTTATCACCGCCGGTGCGCCGCCCGCAGCTTCGACCATTCAGCGACTTGAAGAAGATTTGGGCTGGACCATCACCCACGTTTACGGACTAACCGAGACGGCGCCGTTCATTACAGTCTGCGAGGCACGCGCGGAACATGCGCCCCTGTCCATTAGCGAACGGGCCGCGATCAAAGCGCGGCAGGGCGTGGAGTTAATTACATCGGGCGAGTTGCGCGTAGTCGATACGCAGGACAACGACGTCCCGCATGATGGTGTTACTCAGGGTGAAATCGTCGCGCGCGGCAACGTGGTCATGGCGGGCTACTACAACGACCCCGAAGCGACCGAAAAGGCTTTACGCGGCGGATGGTTTCACACCGGCGACGCAGCGGTCGTGCATCCGGATGGTTACGTCGAAATTCGCGACCGTCTCAAAGACGTCATCATAAGTGGAGGCGAAAACATCTCCTCGGTCGAAGTCGAAGGCGTGCTTCAAAGACATCCGGCCGTGCAGGAGGTGGCGATCGTCGGGTTCCCGCATGAACGCTGGGGCGAGACGCCGCACGCCTTTGTTGTTCTAAAGGAAGGCTCGCGCGCCGATGAGCGCGAACTGCGCGAGTTTGCTCGCGCGAACCTCGCGCACTTCAAAGCGCCGCACGGTGTCACCTTCGTCAACGAGCTGCCTAAAACTGCGACCGGCAAAATTCAGAAATACATCTTGCGAGCGCAACGGCCCGCGATCGCTCCGCAGTGAGGCAATTTACTTTTCAAGCTTGCTCCAAACTCTCAGCCACCTGTCGCGCCGTCTTGTCGAGCCGTAGCTTCAGCGAAGACTGAAGCCTTGCGCGACGATCAACCATCAACTTGTGACCTTCACTACTCCGGACGCAGTTCGATTGGCCCCGGCCGAAAATCCACCTTCTCCAACTCGGCCGTATCGAGGTTCCAAACAGCGTGCAGCGATGCCGTCCAATGCGGAGTGGTGGACAGATTGGGCTTATTATCGGCGAAAAGGTTCAATAACATCTTATGACCGTTGAATTCGAACTCGTGCTTTGAATCGGGTCCTTCGCTTTTGGAAACGAAAATAACGCCCGATCCTTTTTCGTCCGGATACTTATTCAGGAAACGCTCTCGAAAATCGCGATTGAAGAGCAAATACACCTGCCGCCAGACGGGTTGGATCCGTTTGATCTCATCCGCTTCGATTTCATAAATCGCCAGATCCTCCATCCCCCATCTTGCTGCGAACCAGATCGCAACCATCGAGTTGCCGTTCCACTTCGCCAGCGGTTGGCCGCGCGCGCCCTGCCAGCGGCCGCCTTCGGTTCCGAGCCGTGTCAGGACTGAGTACGGTTTGAGACAGACCAGGAGATTTGGCGGCAGCTCAGCCGTATCATTCCCGCGGATTGGATATAAAATCGCAAAACGTCCGTTTGGTGAAAGGCTCTTCTCTCCTATTTCGTATCCTTCCGGAATATTCGCATTTGATCGAACCGCCGCCTCGTCTGGCGACGGCGCCTCGGCGCGCAGCATGAGGCCGTGGAAGGAAAAGAGCACAAAGACAAGGATTAGCGCTTTCACGGTCATCCTTCTCTCAATCGCGCAAGGTGCATGGCCCCAACGGGAGCTTTTACGCTCTCGACATCAATCCTCAACTCTCAATTGTTTTGCCGCGTGAACGCGGCGCACGCGATCGTTAAGACCGGGCTTGAGGCCGACCGTAAACCCGGTATCCTCGCACGGCGTGCATCGTGACCATCAGTGTTGGTACTCGCACCGTCTCAATCGCGACATGGGCGTCGCCATTTACGGTAACTACGGCGGGCCCATCCTCGCGTTCCCGACGAGTTGCGGCGACGAATGGGAGATGGAAGGTCAGAGCATGATTCGCACCCTCAGCCCCTACCTGGAGCAGGGGCGAATCCGAATCTTCTGCATCAACAGCGTGAACAGCGATTCCTTTCAAAACAAAGGAGCGCACCCATTCCATCGGAGCTGGATGCAAGCGCAGTACGACGCCTATGTGGCGAACGAAGTTTTCCCGTTCATCGATTCCCAATGCCAGACGCCGGGTATCGGAATTGCCACGCTGGGCGCATCGCTCGGTGCCTATCACGCGGCCAACACTCTCTTCAAACATCCCGACCGCGTGAAGCGCTGCTACGCGCTCTCGGGCATCTACGACATGCGCGACTCGATGGACGGGATGTATGACGACAACTTTTACTTCAATAACCCTGTGGACTATATCGCCAACCAGAGTGACCCCTGGTTTCTCCACCAATACGCCAGTTGCGACATCCACCTCGTGACTGGTTGTGGGCCATGGGAGAACAGCGGGCCGACCTATCGAATGGCCGGGATCCTCAGGAATCGCGGCATCGCTCATCATCTGGACGACTGGGGCCCGGAGGGCGGGCACGAATGGCCCTACTGGCATCACCAGATGTGGGAGTACGTTGGCGCCCATTACTAAGCACCGTCCGCCTCTGACTAACGCTTGTTTCGTTCTTCGAGCAGAACGCGCAGCTCGGCGATTGCTTCTCGATCTTTTGCTCGGCCTGCTGCTTCCTTGATTCGAATTAGCGTTACAAGATCGATGACTTTGAACCGCACATCGAACGCTTCAATGTCAACCGAGTGTGCCAGCAAATCGTTGTAACTTCCGCCGCCCGTCACTTCGCCGAACAAATCGAGATCACCGAGATTCGTTGCGAGTGCAAAATTCAAGCCATTGCACAGCGTTGTTACATCCAATTTAAACGGCAATCCTGACGGCGCGCCACGTAGCGTAGGTTTCAGAGGCTGCAGAACCTCCGCGAGTCGGTTGAGATTATGGGCGCACGGTCGTAGACGATGTCCGCATCCAGCGTTACGCGTGCGGAGCCATGCGGAATTGCCGCCATTCCTCCGATGAGAATGAAATCAACCTTCCCGTTAACGAGCGGCGGAATGATCTGAGCGAGATCAACGGCCATCGTTTTTTTGCGCGTGTCTTAGCTTTTCCCCGGCGTGCCGAAGTTCTTCCACCATCTGCGACACCCGCAAATGCTTCTGTACACGCTCCTCGAACGTCAGCTTCAGGTTTTCGCGCAATAACGTCCGATCAACATCGCGCATCAAAGCTTCAATCGCTGCTTCGTCCTTTGCGTTCATGGCGCATCGTTATTGTCATATCTCAACCGTCACTTCTCAACTGCGACCTCGATCTCGTCACGTGCCTGCCGCGCCATAGTTTCGAACGAAGGCGGGTCACACGCCATCTTGCCCTGTGCGTCCAGCTACTGATATAACTGGTGTAACGATTTAACGATTCAACCGATCACGTCAGCGATAGCTCAAATGTTAAATGTTTTTTCATCTGCCCCTACTGCTTCTCCAAGAAATTTCCTGAGTTGTTGCCGGATTTTGGATCATTGACTTTGCGAGTGCGAAGCGGGCAAGTAGTTCTTAACGACTGGTAGGAACGTTGAAAATTGTGGACGACTGTAACCGGAGCGGAGGTATGTCCGATGGCAACTAAATATGACGCGGTCATTATTGGCACTGGCCAGGCAGGACCGTCTCTTGCGGTTCGGCTGGCTGGCACAGGCATGAAGGTGACGATTATCGAGCGCAAGCGATTCGGCGGCACCTGTGTTAATAACGGCTGCATCCCAACGAAGACGCTGGTGGCGAGCGCGCACGCAGCTCATGTCGCGCGCCGGGCCGGCGATTATGGCGTGACGATTCCCGGCTCGATCGCCGTGGACATGAAAAAAGTTAAGGCGCGTAAAGACGCCGTAGTCCGCCAGAGCAGCGAGGGCCTCGAGGAGTGGCTAAAGAACGCTCAGAACCTTACTGTTATTAAAGGTCACGCGCGCTTTGCGGACTCGCATCGGGTTCATGTTGGCGACGAAATTCTCGAGGCAGACAAATTCTTTATCAATGTTGGCGGACGCGCGTCTCTTCCTCCACTCGGGGGTATCGATCAGGTGAGCTATTTGAACAATTCAACGATGATGGACGTGGACTTTCTGCCCGAGCACCTGATCGTCATCGGCGGCAGCTATGTGGGATTAGAGTTTGCTCAGATGTATCGCCGCTTCGGCAGTGAGGTGACCGTTGTAGAGAGAGGACCGCGATTGATTAAGAGTGAGGACGAAGATGTTACCGAAAACATCAAAACGATTCTCGAAGGCGAAGGTATCAAGATCCGTCTGCGCGCTGAATGCATCGCCTTTGAAAAACGCGGCGACAAAGTCGTCGCGCAAGTTGATTGCAGCAACGGCGATAAGACTATCATCGGCTCGCATGTGCTTCTCGCAGTCGGTCGTGTGCCGAACACCAGCGACCTCGGTCTGGAGAATGCCGGGGTTGAAGTCGATAAACGCGGTTACATCCAGGTTGATGATCAACTTCGCACCAATGTGCCCGGTATTTATGCGCTGGGTGATTGCAACGGACGAGGCGCCTTCACTCATACCGCATACAACGACTATGAAATTGTCGCCGCCAATCTTTTAGACGGCGACCAGCGCCGCGTGAGCGACCGGATCACGGCTTACGCCCTTTACATTGATCCGCCGTTGGGCAGAGCAGGAATGACTGAAGCGGAAGTGCGACAGTCTGGACGGAAAGCTTTGATTGGAAAGCGTCCGATGACGCAAGTCGGCCGCGCGGTGGAGAAAGGTGAGACGGATGGATTCATGAAAATTTTGGTAGACGCCGAAACGAAAAAGATCCTCGGAGCGTCGCTCCTGGGAATCGAGTGTGATGAAGTAATTCATTCGATCCTCGACGTGATGTACGCGAACGCGCCATACACGGTGATTCAGCGTGCCATGCACATTCATCCCACTGTCACAGAATTGATCCCGACCATGCTCGGTGAGTTGAAGCCGTTGGAGTGAACGCAGCGCATGAGTCTCGATATGCAGACGAAAAGATTTGCAGCTTTTGATCCGTTTTCTGGATTCCTGGCTTCCAGCTAAATTGTAGGGATCAACGGTGCTTAAAATCTGTGGATAAAAATGTTCCTGCGTTCCTGCTTTCCTGAGAGATTACCTTCTTTCTACCTCCTAATTCTTACTTCTCAATTCTAACTTCGTTCGATGCGTTCCATCTTCGCGCGCCTCGGCTTAGGAGGCGACTTTGGGGATCCGCAGTCGGATACTTTCGGTGAACGGATTCGCTTCTGAATTCTGATTTCTGATTTCCGACCTCTGACCTCTTCGTGATAACGCCAGTCCGGCTCGGACTGTTTTGACATTGGCGTCACAAAACGAGTAGAAATAAGAATGATCTCGTTAACTGCCTTGTGGCTTCCCATTCTGCTTTCGGCTGTGATTGTCTTTTTCGCCAGCTTCATCATTCACATGGTGCTCGGTTATCACAAAAGTGATTACCGCAAACTGCCAGATGAAGACCGTGTGACCGACGCGTTGCGAAATGCGGGCGTGACGCGGGGGCCCGCTTATTTCTTTCCGTATTTTTCGTTCAAGGAGATGAAATCGGCGCCCGTGATCGAGAAACTGAAACGCGGACCGGTGGGCTTATTAACTGTGCTGCCCAGCGAGCCGCCGGCGATGGGAAAGAATATGGTCCAATGGTTTTTGTATTGTGTGGTGATTAGCATCTTTGCCGGTTACCTGTCCGGCCGTTTGCTGGCGCCGGGGACCGCTTTCCTGCAAGTATTCCGCGTTGTTGGTACCGTCGCCTTCTTAGGATACGGCGCAGCCCACGCCCAGGAATCAATTTGGAACGGCCGAAGCTGGGTAGTCACGTTGAAGCATCTTTTCGATAGCGTGATTTACGCGGCCCTGACAGCGGGAATATTCGGCTGGCTGTGGCCGAAATCGCTCTAAGGGCGCGCAGGCGCGAGACGTGGCGATGTTTTTACGTCCCTTAGACGCCACCCCAATTTAATCGGCGTCCCAATGCTCAGCGATCATACC
>JBKPBJ010000168.1:0-4326 GCA_046726875.1 Verrucomicrobiota bacterium | reverse complement strand
ACCGTTAAGTATTCTCGGGTTTCAGCCTGATTCTGTTTTGGTTAGCTCTCCACATTCCGAATTCGGCGTTGGACGTTGAGCGTTGAGCGTTGGGCGTTGGGCGTTGGACTGCCTGCTCGCGAAAGCTTTCGGAGTTGAGCGTTTGTTTCTTCAAGCCTGCTTGTGCCTTCTTACTTGTGCTATCGTGTCTGGAAACGAAAAAGCCGCCGAGGCATTCCTGCGCCCGGCGGCTTTTAGTTGATAGTCTTAATTTATGCCAGTCCGAGGGAATCGAGGGTCGGCTGGTCGATTGCCGCCGTCGGCGTGAGCCCCTGGTCGGCTTGATAAGCGGTGAGCGCCTCCCGAGTCAGAGGACCGAGCAATCCATCCACCTCGCCCTTATAATAGCCCATTTGCTGTAGCAAGGCTTGCACGTCAGCGATCACCTGGTCCGGCGGCTGAGCACGTTGACCGGCATAGATCGGTCCATCGTAAGCATAATACTGAGCCGAAGGGCTGTAGCCCCACGCCGGAAACCAGTAGCCATTGTTGAAGAAGTAATAACCACCAGCGATTAGGGTCACATTGGGGTAATGCGAATGATACCAGCCCTGGTCGTGCCATTCTGGATGATACGAACGGAATACTTCGTATTGGTGGCCCTGCCAGTGTTCGCTTCCTTCAACCCGATGGTTCTGGTTGAAAGTAACCGATTGGACCTGCTGCGGCTTTGGCTGTGCACGGAAGCTCGCGTGCTGCGACTTGACCTGCTGCACCTGCTGCGGATCCGGTTTCTTCGCCTTAGCCCCAACATTAGCCTGCGCGTTTTGCTGGCCGACTGCCGAAGTTGCACCGGCCTCACTCGCGGGCTGCTTTACACCTTGACCTTGCTTTCGCTCCTCAACCTGTTGCTTCCCGCGGTGCGTCGGCATTCCCGCCGCATGACCGGAAACGTCCCTCTCCGTCGCGGGAGCATTCGCAGATTCTTGCTGAGTCTGATTCTTCCGGCCTTTTCCAGCACCAGGCTCATTCGCCGTTTCAGCGGTCGATTTAGAGCGGGCGTTCGTTTCTGCAGTGTTCGCAGACTCGCGGCCCACACGAGTTTTTTTGCCCTGGTTCGCGCCAGGCTGATTCGTGGCTGCGCGCTCATTCGTCGCGCCGCGTTCTTTCATCGCTCCGGTTTGCTTCGCTGGCCTCTCCTGAGGCTTCACGGCATTCGCGCCGGGTTGTGCTTGAGTCGCGTGCGCTTTTTCCGGGGCGCGCTTGCCCTTTGATGGTGACTGCTGTTCCACTGGCTGCTGCGCCAACGCGGCTCCAGCCAGTCCGAGTGAACAACTTATTAATAAACTGGTAAGTTTTTTCATAATTGTAGCGTTTAGTCGTTGAATGTGGGCGATCTATTCAGGCTCTTCGTGGAATTCCCCAGCCGCCAGAGGCGAACGCCTCTGACCGGCATAAACCGCCCTTTCCTGTACATCGTGCAATCGCTGACATTTGGACGGCTCCTCCAACGAAAAGAGGGCCAGCCCCATCCGGGGCCAATCTTCGTTTTAAGCAGCTCTTTTAGCGTTCTTGCTCGACGTGACACCGGGGAACTGCACCACCCGGGCGGGAGGCTCAGCGGTTCCATTCTGACCGAAGGTCGACTCGAACGTGAGTTTTCCATTAGCGATCTCGGTTAACGCGATATCGGCTTCACGGAGTCCCGGAGCATGTTCGACGAGAGGACGATGACCGAGCGTCAGCTGTCGCACGCGGCGTGAGACCATGTTCACCAGAATTTGCTGATTAGTAATTACTTCGGAGGCGGCTTTAACGAGATCGGCGTTCATAATTGATTCTGACTTCCATACAGCACCAACGTCGCACCGACCTCGGCGCGCACCGGAGGCTGACTTTCCTCCTTCGTCTTCTGGCTTCGAAGACCCCCCACTATCGTCCAGAAAACCAATTCCGCAATGCTGACCATTCGAGAAGCGGCTTCTCGTTTCAAGACGTTTGAGATAGCGTTCCGCGCCAATAATGCATGTCATCACACGGAAGCGCTTGAATGAATTCGCGGATAAACATACGGACACGAAATCTGCTCTCGCGCGTTGGTATTTGCTCATGCGCTGTGGCCAACATCCCAGCGCCGACATCGCATCCGGCATCCGACATCCGACATCTGACATCTGACATCGGACACAGTAGACTTCCGCGTGAAGCCCTCGCTCACGGGAATCATCCTGGAAGAACTGGCGGATTTTCTCCGCGAATGCGGCGCGCCTTCCTATCGCGCGAAGCAGATTACGAACTGGATCTACAAAAAACGCGTCGCTTCGTTCGACGCGATGACCGATTTGCCTAACGAGTTGCGCGCTGAACTCGCAGCGGAGTTTGACGCACCGAAGACGGAAGTCGTCCACGTCCTCGGCTCGAAAGACACGACGCAGAAATTTCTTTTCCGGTTGCGTGACCAAAACCTGATCGAGTCGGTCCTCATTCCAGCGTCGCCCGCGCTTTACGGCCAACCCTCAGATCGCCGGACAATTTGCGTGTCGAGCCAGGTCGGCTGCGCTTATGGCTGCAAATTTTGCGCCAGCGGACTGGACGGCTGGACGCGCAATCTCGATGCAGGCGAGATCGTGCAACAGCTCATCGAGATAGAAAAGAAGAGCGGAGAAAAAATCGATAACGTCGTATTCATGGGCATGGGCGAGCCGCTCGCCAACTTAAGAAGTGTTCTGCGCGCGATTCGAATAATAAACGCGCCATGGGGTCTCGGCATCGGCGCCCGCCACATCACAATTTCGACTAGCGGCCTCGCGTCGCAAATTCGCGAGCTGGCCAACGAGTCCACGCAATTTCGTCTCGCCCTTTCGCTACACGGCGCAACCGACGAAGTGCGCGGCCGGATCATGCCGGTTAATCGCAAATATCCACTAAAAGTCTTACTCGAAGCTTGCGATTACTACCTCGCGAAAAAAGGAAGGATGACACTCGAATACATCCTGATCGCCGGCGTGAACGATACCGACGAGCAGGCCCGCGAGCTGGCGAAAATCGCGCGCCGTCTATCGGCCAAGATCAATCTCATTCCGTACAACACTGTCGAAGGCCTGGAATGGTCGCGCCCCTCGCGTGCGCGCCAGGAAAAATTTCAATCGATCCTGCGGAACCACGGTGTGGTCGCAACCCTGCGCCGCGAGAAGGGCCACGACATTGCCGCCGCCTGCGGTCAGTTACGACTACAGACGAAGCGTTCAGCCGCGATTTGCTAATTCTTAATTCATCCTTCTTACGTTTTCCTTTGCTCTAGCGGCGAGTGAGGGTGGGAACCGAACGAGTTTCAATCCGTTGCAGTTTTCCGGCTCGGATTAGTGCGATTTCACGAAGACTGGTCATCGCTGAAGGTTTCGGCTACGTTTTTGTTGCCTAATCGCACTGATGACTAGCCATGAAAAAAATTCAGCCTTGATTTTCGAATTTAAGGCGAAACTGCAAGAAATTTACGGCGATCGCCTCAAAGGTGTGTATCTCTACGGCTCGCAAGCTCGCGGCGAAGCGACGCCGCAGTCGGATGTCGACATCATCATAGTTCTCGATGATTGGACTCGCTACTTCATTGAGCTGAAACGCATCGGAGCGATTGCTTCCGAACTGTCGCTCGCTTCCGGAAAGAGCATCAGTCGCGTCTTCGTTCGCGAGCGAGACTGGCTTGTGAAACATACGCCGTTCCTGACGAATGCGCGTGCAGAAGCTGTTCCGGCATGAACGAGCTCAGTGAATCTTTCCTGCAAAAAGCCGAACGTTCTATCGAGGCGGCGCAAACCTTAGCGGCAAGCCAGCCGGAGTTTTCCGCCTCCCGCGCGTATTACGCGATGTTCTAGATCGCCGAGACACTCCTCGCCGCGCGCGATTTGCAGTTCACTAAGCATTCCGCTGTTCACAGCGCCTTCGGCGAACACCTCGCCAAAACAGGTTTGCTTGATGTGAAGTATCACCGCTGGTTGCTCGACGCCTTTGATGCGAGGCTCGAGGCTGATTATGAAGTTGAGATCGACATCCACGCAGACGACGCGACGACCTTAATCGAACAGGCGAAGGAGTTCGCCGCCACTGCACGCCGCTTCCTTACCGGCCAACAATAGCGGATGACAAACATCAAATCTGCCGACGGACAGCCTGCTCGCATGTGTGCGGGGATTGACTTACTCACTCCCGCTCGTTTCGGCCTCTTGGCTCAACCCATCTATGTCGCTCACATCCCCTGCGGCTCCATTCGCCGTGGCGAACATCTGACATCAAACATCCCTTTCTTAATTCTGCCTTCTTACTTCTTCCTTTGCGTGATTCTTCCTTCTA
>JBKPBJ010000167.1:0-3239 GCA_046726875.1 Verrucomicrobiota bacterium | reverse complement strand
CCGTTCCCAGCTTCGACAGCTCCTTGCGCAGTTCCTCAACTTCTTTGCGCTGGTCAGGAGGCAATTCCAAACCGGCTCGGCGATAATCGCGTAGCGTTTCCTTGAGCAGCTTTTCGTCTTCGCCGCTGAGCTTTGGATGCGCATCAGCAAACGCCCTGATCGATTTGTAAACGTCCTCTCGATAGTCGACACCGACTGCCCAGTCCTGAAACGCTTTGACGGCGCTCTCCGCGGCGCCACGCATGGCGGGATTCGTGTTCGTTTGCTTGATGAGAGTGGCCCTATTCGCCGCGAGACCAGCCTCGTAAGTGACGTCATCCAGCGCGACCACAGTGCTCTTGAAAGTCACCTTGCCCAGGTCTTGGGCGCCGATCTGATCCAACGCGGCGTTCGCCTTGGCAATGGCGCTTTTCATTGCAGCCTCAACCGCTTCCGGCGTTTGCTCCCAATCGGGAATTGTTAGCACGGCGTTCGCCTTTGCCGCGGCGGCGCGAAAATCATCCACTGTTTTCAATTCGGCGGCGGAAACGAGTAAGCTCGAAGCGAGGAGAATGAATGGGACGTGAACGAATGCGGCTTTACTGGAATGGTTCGACATAGGAGTGGAAGAGCAAAATCGGCCAAAGATTTACATACATTTTCACTAATGGCAGATGGAATTTTGATGAATCGGTCTTTGATCTGTGTTCATCTGTGCCGAAAACCGCGAGTCTGGGAGAAAGGCATAAAAACATGGTCCACAAATTTTTCGTCGCCTTTATCCCGATTTTTGTCGCGATTGATGCTGTTGGGCTGGTGGCTGTGTTTATGGGTCTGGCTGGGGACGCTCCCCGGGAACAACGGCAGCGAGAAGGTTTCATTGCGATCTTCACGGCGCTCTGCGTCTCAGTTGGATTTATATTTCTTGGGAAAATTATTTTTACCGCACTGGGAATCACCGTGGCGGATTTTCAGGTTGCGGGCGGACTGATTTTGCTTGGGCTGGCCGGACGCGAGTTGCTTAATGTTGCGCCCGCCAGTCGCGAAGCCACTGACGATTTTGGCGTGGTCCCGCTTGGGATGCCTTTGATAGCCGGCCCTGCGCTACTGACCGCGCTGCTGATCCTGGTCGATACGGTGGGCTTGGTGTTTACGATTTTGGCACTCCTCGTCAATCTCGCGCTGGTAGTGGTCGCCTTCTGGAATGCCGATTTAGTCGCGCGCTGGATGGGCAGACAGGGATTGCGCGGTGTGTCAAAAATCGTCGCGCTCCTCCTGGCGGCTATTGCGGTCAGCTTGATTCGACGCGGCTGGCATGGCGTGTAACACTGGGATGGGAATTAAATTCGCAGCCTTTACGGGCCGACATCCGTCGGTCCGCACCCTTCCGCCTGCTGCCGAGCTTCGGCGCGTATTACAAGCCTGAGTCGAAACGCGCACCGCTGGCAATGTGCCGGCGTACGCTAGGCCAGAATTCTTTCAATTCGGCGGTCTTATCGCCGTGCTGATAACGCCAATTCAACTCAACTTCGATTGCCTTGATCTCGTCTTGTGAAGCCGTCGCTTGCCCGTGATAGATGTAAGCAGGAACGCCCTCGCGAGTCTGGGTCAGCGGATTCATCCCGTAAAGCTCGAGGCGGCGCTGCTGCAATTGGGCCGTGCTCCAGTCCTTATAGGCGGAGCTACGATAACCCCATACGTCCGCCGTAAAAGCATACCGGGAATAAGGGTAACTGCCCGCTACTGCCGGACCGGGCGGGGGCGCGGGTTGGTTTGCGCAGCCAATCAGCCCGACGGCAAATGCTGCTAAGAATAATCTTTTCATACTGTTTAATCCTCGATTGATTAGATTCTCAATTGCTTCTATTTAACCACAGAAACCCAACGTAGTCGCAGGTTTATTTTGCTGTCCGGAGTTGATGCGCTAGAATCCTAATGCAAGTCCAAACAATTAACGGAGGCCGATTCACAGTACAAACGGGCCGGCTCATTGACACCGGGATCGCCTCTCGGTAGAATCCTCGCTTTTTATGAGATTTCCTCTTCCGCTTACAGCGAAAATTGCAGCCTACGTGATCCGACACAAGCTGCGTGGCACGAAGAAATTTGCCACGGTGCTTCAGCTTGAGCCGTTGCATACTTGCAACCTCACGTGCACCGGTTGCGGACGGATTCGCGAATATTCTACGTCTCTCAAGGACATGATGAGCTTGGGGGACTGCCTGGCGGCGGCTGAAGAGTGCAGCGCGCCCATGGTTTCAATCTGTGGCGGCGAACCGCTGATTTACCCCCATATCGAGGCGCTGGTCGAAGGATTGCTGGCACAAGGACGAATCGTTTACATCTGCACCAACGCCATGTTCATGCGCAAAAAGATGCGTGAATGGTTGGCGAAAGAATTGAGCACCGCTCAAAACGGCACCGGCAAAAAATTCGAGGAGAAAATCGCCGTGCTCCTTGAGCGTGGATTGATTTCCGAAAAAGACGCCGCAGAAATCCGCAAGGGACCGAAAGATGCAGCCAAGCCGACGATCGGGCCAGGCAAATGGATGTATTGGAACGTGCATCTTGATGGCTTGGAGCGAACACACGACCTGATCGTTGAGCGCGAAGGCGTTTTCAAAGAGTGCATTCTGGCAATCAAAATGGCGAAGGTGCTCGGGTACCAGGTCGCGACCAATACGACGATCTACAAAGAGACCGATATGGAGGAAATCGAGCGAATGTTCGATTACCTGTCAGATCTTGGGGTTGACGGGCACACTATCACTCCCGGCTACGACTACGACGCTGCTAAGCGAGACATGACCAAACGGCTCAATTTGCGGCCGGAAGATTTCTTCCTCACCCGCGCTATGACCGTTCAGAAATTCAGAAAAATCGAAAACTGGATGAATCAGTACACGTTTTTCGGAACACCGGTCTATTTCGAATTTCTCGCTGGCAAGCGGGACCTGACCTGTTCGGCCTGGGCAATTCCCACGCGAAACATCCGTGGCTGGAAGGCTCCGTGCTATTTGATGACCGACGGGCATTTCTCGAGCTACGCGGAGCTGCTGGAACAGACGGACTGGAATCGGTACGGAGTCGTCAATGGGATCGCGCGTGATAGCCGGTGCGAAAATTGCATGGTGCATTGCGGCTACGAGCCCACTGCAACGCTGGGCTTGCAAGCTCAGCGCGGCGACACTTGGAAAACGATCAAGTTCAATTTCGGTGCGAAGCCAAAGCCCACTGGACGCGGCAGTGAAGTGCTCGCC
>JBKPBJ010000166.1:0-2272 GCA_046726875.1 Verrucomicrobiota bacterium | reverse complement strand
GTGGCGGCGGAAAACACCACCAGTCCGCGTCGCTATCTTGCTCACGACGGCGCGCCGGCGCGATTTTACGTCGATTCACTTGTCCATGACGCCGACGCGCTGACACTGCTGCTCAAATTGTTTGGCGCAGAACGCATCGCATTTGGTTCCGATTACCCGTTCTCGTTAGGCGAAACGCATCCGGGCAAACTGATCGAATCCATGAAGCTTCACGAAAAAGAGAAAGCGCAACTGTTTTCCAGAACGGTGCGCGAATTTCTTCGTCTGTAATCAGTTCGGCATTCGACATTCGCCGGCCGCGCCGTAGCGCAGCGAAGGCAGGTGCTTCGTAATTTCGCGGCGCGAAGGCGGCGCCGTTACATTTCGTGCCGGATTGCCCAGAGATCGTGAAAGACGGGTCTGAATAGTGATTCCTTTAAAAACGGAACACCCGGCGATCCGCCCGTGCCTTTTTTCGCGCCAATCGTGCGCTCCACCAGTTTCACATGCCGATAACGCCACTCTTGCAGGCCTTCGTCAAAATCGGTCATCAATTCAAACAGGATCGAGCATTCGGGCGAATCTTTATACAAGCGCAGAACCTCTTTCTGCACTCGTTCGTCTGGCCCATTCGGTTGTGTCACGTCGCGGTTCTTCAGTTCGGCGGGAATGTGTGCCCCACGCGTTTCCAGAAAATCAAAGAAATGGTCGACCACACTGCGTTCATGTAGCAATTTTTGCAGCCGATCGTAACCCGGGAAATCCGGCTTCAGATAATTGACCGTTGATGCACGCTTGTACCCAAGCGCGAATTCAATCTCGCGAAACTGCACGGATTGAAATCCCGAAGCTGTCTCGAGCCGGTCGCGAAAACTCGAAAACGACGATGGCGTCATCGTTTCGAGAATGTCCACTTGTGCCACGAGTACCTTCATGATGGTGCGCGAACGCTTGAACGTGTGGATCGCCCCGAAGAGATCGCCTGCGGAGAAATCTCTCTTTATTTTGTCAAACTCATGCAGCAACTGCTTAAACCAAAGCTCGTACGTCTGATGGATGATGATGAACAGCGTCTCATCGTGTTCCGGCGGGCTGGAGCGCGGCTTCTGAAGCGAAAGCAGCTTCTCGAGGTCTAGATAACTGGCATAGGTCAGCGGCAGCGGCATGGCTTCTGATGCTGGATACTAGATGTTAGATTCCTGATCACAAAGCTCGATTCTTCGGTCACACATAATTGAAGATTGATATGACGCTGCGACCCCGTCATGCTTCACCTCGGACTTCACGGAGAGGATTTTATGAGAGGAACAATGGTTGGCTTGGCTATTTTGATCAATATTTTGGCCGGCGTGCGCTCCGCAACGGCCGGCGACAAAATCGACGTCCCAAAAGTCATTACCAAATCCGATGCCGAGAAAATTTTGGGCGTGCCGGTCAAGGACGCCAAAGGCCGCAACAAGAACGGCACTGGCGGCTACTATGAGTCGGAGTGGAGTTATCATGCAATCGAAGGCGATAAGGGAATCTATTTCGACGTTCTCTGTGCGGGGCGAGAAGCTCCGCCGCATCTTACTCAGACAATGTTTTCCATGCTGCCCGCCGATGGCAGCAAATCGACTCCTATCGACGGTCTTGTTGATAAAGCTGTCTTCTGTCCTAACGAGACCGGCATGGCAAATGTTGCATGTTCTTAAGGGCGATATCCTCATCACGATTGGAATTCACAGTTTGCCCGAAAGCGCCGCTCTCGAACAAGAAAAGGCCGCGGCGGCAAAAATTTTGGCGCACCTCTAGGCACGCAGGTTATCAGCTCATCGGTCTCAGATATCAGATTCTGCGTCTAGGTGAGCGCATCCACCGCCACGACGCAGTCTCGCCGGCGTCGCTGAAACAAACGGTGTGTCGCCACATCTTTTCGCCCTCGACTATCGCGTGCCCTCTTGAGAGTATCCTTGCGATGGGCATTTCCAAGTGAAGCCATATGGCTGCCGAGGTTAAAAAGGAAATTCAGCTGGAAATCGCGCATGTGTTGTTCACAGACATCGTCGGTTACTCGAAGCTGCCTATCAATCAGCAACGAGCGTTAGTCGAGCGCTTAAACGAGATCGTCCGGGGTACCGATGAATTCCAAGCCGCAGAAGCAGCGCGCCGCTTGATCAAAATCCCGACAGGCGACGGGATCACGCTAGTCTTTTATCATAGCCCAGAAGCTCCTGTTGAATGCGCGTTGGAAATCAGCCGCGCGCTCAAGCAACATCCGGAACTTCCACTGCGAATGGGCATACACAGTGGA
>JBKPBJ010000165.1:0-17970 GCA_046726875.1 Verrucomicrobiota bacterium | reverse complement strand
CGATGCGTGCCAGCATTGTAGAGCACATAGTCCGGGTAGCCATCACCGTTGAAGTCCGCTGTTCCCACCACTTCCCACCCACTGGGGAGCCCTGGCCCGTATGCGCTGGCAATACGCGTTGGTCCTGACAAATACCAGATTCCCGTTTGATTCGTGTTGGGCGCGAACAGAGCGTAATCGGGATGGCTATCGCGATTAAAATCTGCGACACCAATCAAGTTCCAGCCAGCTGGGAGAGTTGGACCATAGGCGCTGGCAACGAGAACGTTGTTGTTCAGATACCAAATCACTGTTTGATGCGTGCCAGCATTCTGGAGCACAAAGTCCGGATAACCGTCACCATTAAAATCGGTAGATACTGGCGCAGCCACGAGATCGTAACCGATTACATCAAGATTGATGCCTTCAGGCGATGTCACTGAGATATCTGAATATTGTCCACGACAGGCAAAAGCATTCTGCACATACGGATGCGTCTGAGGGCACTGCGCGCTGAACCAATCGCCGAGATCTCCGTCGGGATCCTGATTGAAATTTACGACATTGGTCACGCCGCCGTTGATCGAGAAATAGCGGGTGCCGGAAGTACTGATATTTCTGTGGCCAGGCGAAGACCAACTGAACAAGTCCTGCGGCCGAAGATCGTTGCCATTTCCGCCGAGGCGCGAACCGAGACCGATCGCCTCATCAACTTCGTGTTCGATCGCACGCTGAGCGTCGAAGCTGCCTGCACTGACAGGTCGGCTGAACTGGTACGGTACTGCAGAACTGAGCGTCACGATCGCGTCATACGGCCCACCCTGCCCAACGTTACCGTTTGCAAACATTGCTGGCGGCGTGTTCAGTCCCACTGCCCTGCCGTCTGCGCTGGATGGCACGATATTACCGGAAAGCGCGGTGCCGGGCAGACTTGCGTTCGCCTGAGTGTCGTTGCTGGTCCTTGCATCCGCTCTGAGTGCGCTGATGTAACTGCTCCATGGAATCGGATAAAGCACGATGTCAGTTCGCGCCAGAGTCCCCATTGGCAAAGGCATCCCATTGGGAGCAGTCGTGGAATAGCGGAAACGAATCTGTATTGTAATCGGATCGCTGAACAGTGATTCGTGAAATGAAATGCTTCGGCTAATCGTCGCCTCGATGGCGGCAGCATTTGGGTTGTTGGTAATCGAACTGTCGAATGTTGGATGAATAACTAATCCCACGGTCGGCGCGGTCGTAGCAGTCATCACAGTTGAGTAGTTGCCCGCAGCAGCGGCATTGTAAGGTCGAACTCGGTAATAGTAGGTAGCGCCTTGTTTCAACCCCGTCACTAGTCGCCCCGTCACGTCACCGACATCCAAGTCGTGATAACCGTCCAAGTAAGTGGTGAACGAGCTGTTCGTGGAAACATCGAGCAAGTAGCCCTTCGCGCCGCTTCCGCGCTCCCAAGTCGCCATAAAGCTGCCGCGCGTCGGCGCTGGCGGCAAGACTGGTTCGCGCTCCGGTGAGAGCTCGCTCATGTTTGGAAGCTGAAAAGAGCTTTCCGCTTGGGAGTGCGCCTCATGCACGCCCACTCCCGCTTCGAATCGGTCCGCCTCTGGAGCAGTCGTCTGTCCTGACAATCTGATGCCGCCTGCAACAGCGAGTCCCAAGGCGACGCAAACAAAAACAGAAATTCTTGTGTAAAATTCGGGTCGCATTCCGCCCCAACGAAAGTCGCCAACTCTAGTTACAGATTCTTACTGCGCAAGTCGAAAAAGGAGATGCACGCGAACGCCCTCATCTGCACGTTGTCTCTCGTCACATCCGTCCGCGGCGCTGATAGAATTTGTAGCGGTCCATAATCGATTCGACGTATCTACGCGTTGCGGGGAAATCGATTTTTTGAAGAAATTGGTGTTCCGGTATTTCGGCAACGCCGTTGCCACCGCTCCAACGCTGGGCACGGCTAGCGCCGGCGTTGTACTCCGCCAAAGCGAAAGGAACGGGATCGGACTGATGCTCCCAGTGTTCCATTGCGCGATGCAAATACCACGTGCCCGCCTCCAGATTGGTTTTTGGTTCGAAAAGTTGCTCTGGATTGAAACCGGCGATCTTGTTTTCGCGCGCCCACTCGTTGGCTGCTCGTTCGCTCACCTGCATCAGGCCGCGCTCTCCATGGCTGCCGTGCTTTTTTGGATCGAACCGGCTTTCGCGCCAGACGACTGCTTTCACCAGCATCGGGTCGAGATGATGTTCTAACGCAACGCTGCGAATGAGCCGGTCGTACTGATGAAAACGCGCGGGGCTCATCCATTCGTAAAATGTGTACAGCGGATCGCCTGATTTCACTGCGAGATAGGCAAATGCCGCAGCCATTGCCACCAAAAGGCAGAGAACCAGTTTGAAGAGGAATTGTATCATTCAACTCGTGCTACAATAGCCAATTACAAAATTACGGGCACGAACACGAGCATGAATCATGAGCATGGGACGCGCTACGTCCGCGTCATTGTTGATCGGGCGATCCATCGGGAGCTCGATTATTCGGTGCCGGAGAGTTTAGCCGGTCGCGTCGGAGTCGGCTCGCGCGTGCGGGTGCCCTTCCGCGACAAGTCAGCCCTGGCAACAGTCGTATCAATTCCCGAGGAAAGTGACGCAAAAGGCATTCGACCAATCGAAGCGATCATCGGTGAAGCACCGATCTTGAGCGAGCAGTTGCTAGAACTGGCAAGGTGGATCGGCACCTATTATTGCTGCCCGATCGAAACGGTGATGCGCAGTGTCCTTCCGCAAGTGATCCGGCGCGCGGAAGTGGGATGGAAAAAACAGTTGTTCGTGCAGCCTGGGCGCAACATCGACCAGGCCGAAATTGAAAAGCTACGGAGACGCGCGCCGCGGCAGGCGGAATTGTTGGATGCGATCGCGAACCTAAAATCGCCGATGCGCGCCGCGGACCTTCTGCGGCAAACATCACTCGACAACCAGACATTGCGCGCGTTGGTAAAACGCGGCCTCGCCGAACTACGCGAAGAAGCAGTCGTGCGCGATCCGCACGCCGACGAGCAGTTCATCGCGACGTCGAACCTCGTGCTGAATGAGGAGCAAACGCACGCATTGAGCGAAATCGTGCAAGCGCTCGACGCGCCCGAGAACGCGCGCCCGATTTTGCTCCATGGTGTCACCGGGTCCGGCAAAACCGAAATTTATTTGCAGGCGATCCGCGCAGCGCTTGATCGCCGACATACCGCAATTGTCCTCGTTCCCGAAATCTCGCTTACGCCGCAAACAGTCGAACGATTCAAGGGCCGATTCGCCGAGGCGCAGGACGCCGTCGCGGTTTTGCACAGTCACTTGTCCGAAGGCGAACGGCACGACGAATGGCACAAAATCCATTCGGGCCGGGCGCGCATCGTAATCGGCGCACGCAGCGCAGTATTCGCGCCGCTGAAAAATGTCGGACTGATCGTTGTCGATGAAGAACATGAAACCACGTACAAGCAGGAGGAAGCGCCACGGTATCACGCACGCGACGTCGCAGTTGTGCGCGCCAAGATTGAAAAATGCGTCGTCGTTCTCGGCAGCGCCACGCCATCGCTGGAGAGTTATCACAACGCCGCGATCGGAAAGTACCGGCTCGTTGCGCTGACGCAGCGCGTGGACCAGAAACAGATGCCGCTGATGCGTGTCATCGATCTGCGCCAGGAACGACGGAAAAAAAAGAAAGCCGCGATTTTGTCAGAAAAACTGTCGCAAGCTATTGCCGACCGCCTTGAGAAACGCGAACAAACAATTTTGTTTTTGAATCGACGCGGGTTTTCCACGTCGCTGCTCTGCAGCAATTGCGGCGAAGCACGCAACTGCCCGAATTGCAGCGTCGCGCTCACGTTTCATCAACAGTCATTCCAAGGTGGATCGACTTCTCCGAAGGCGATGTCCGGACGGTTAAGCTGTCATTTGTGCGGGCACACCGCCGCTGTGCCGAAGAAGTGTCCCGCTTGCGGACAAGACGCTCTGATTTATTACGGCTTCGGTACGGAGAAAGTGGAATCAACAGTCGCCCAAATTTTTCCCAAAGCAGTGGTGCGGCGCATGGACGCCGATTCGATGAGCCGCAAAGAAGCGTATCGCGAAACGCTACGAAATTTTCGCACTGGCAAGATCGATATTCTCGTCGGCACACAAATGATCGCCAAAGGTCTGCATTTCCCGAACGTGACGCTCGTCGGAATCATCAACGCCGATCTCGCCCTGCATCTGCCCGATTTCCGCGCCGGCGAACGCACGTTCCAGCTTCTGACGCAGGTCGCCGGACGCGCCGGCCGGGGTGAAATACCGGGAGAAGTCTTTGTCCAAACTTACACGCCGTTTAGTCCGTCGATTCAGTTCGCGCGCCACCACGATTTCGCTGGCTATTTCCAACAGGAACTTGAGTTTCGCGAACGCTGCGATTTCCCACCATTCAAACACGCCATCCTGATCACAGTTCGGTCTCCGCACGAAGGCCGCGCCAAATTGTCGGCCGAAACCTTGAAGCGCCGTTTGAAAGAAGCGCTGGCCTACTCCGCCGAACCAGCTCCTAAGGGTCGAGCCTACTCTGCCGCTCCCACTCTCCGAAACCTTACAGGGCTGCGAAGCTTGAGGCCGGCTGCGAAGGCTGGACCCGACGAATTCATTTTGGGCGATGCAACGCCCGCGCCACTCGAAAAATTACAAGGCCAATTTCGTTTCCACATCCTGATCCGCGGCGAAGCCATCATGCGCCTGAGCCGCCTTGTGCGCGAAACCCTCGACAAACTTCCCTTCCCCGAAGACGTCACCGTCACCGTCGACGTCGATCCTTATCAGTTGCTGTGATGCTGGGGAGCGCACGCGCCTCGCGTGCTGGTGATCGCGTCCTCCCGATCGCGAACTTTGATTTTACACTGCATTGCTAGGCGAAAAGAATTCAGGGAACGCATCTCCCAGCGCGCAGCAAATTGTCGCGGCATGATTCCGCGACATACGGGAGAGATAACGGGACACGAAATACCTCGTGCCTCTGAGTCGAGAGGGACACGGTGGCTTCGATATCTGATTTCGCTCGATCGGGAAATCCTCTGCGACGCTGCCCACCGCTTTTCGAGCGATTCGTCCCATCACCCACACGCTCTGTGCCTCAACGAGAAGTGGCCGCAGATGCTCAGCGTTGCCCGGCAAGCCCGGTATCGGACGATCTGCGGAGCGCCGGTGCGTTTCGAGTAGCTTGAACGACATGTAACAACGGATGCCATGGTCGAACAGAAAGCCAGCGGCGTGAAACTCCTCGAGCGTTGGAGCGCCGATAAGACCGGCGACTGTCAGACCATGTAGCAGATTGCTCCTTTCGGCCAGGAGGCCGAAACCAGCACGCGAGCCGCGTGCGCTCCCCAGAAGTGTCGCTTACCGCGTTTTGGTTGGTGACGGTAATGCTCGCCCATAGTCGGACGTTTTGCCGCGCATTTCAAAATAGCGATACGCTTCGAGAGCAACTTCGCTGATGGCGCGCTCGGCGGCTTGTTCGTCGCGGTCATAAGCAGTCATTACGCTGATCGCAAACGGCCGATTTGGTGCAAAGACGATACCTGAATCCGTCCGGACTGCTTCTAATTCTCCGGGCTTGTTCGCTACCTGGACGCTCTCCGGCAGAAGACGCGGGATGTAACTCTGCTTCAGTGTGGAAAGCTGTTTGATGAGGGCTGCGGTCGTTTCCTTGCCCAGCGCCTTCTCTTTGTAAATCGCTTCCAACAGCCGGACCATTTCCGCCGGTGTCGCGACGTTTTCGTCGCCGCGCCGAGCTGCGGCAAGATCGATCATTTTCCGGCGCAACATTGTTTTCGACAGGCCAAGGCTGCGGAGCATCGCGTTTACGTTATCTTTGCCGACGCGGTCGATGAGAATGTTCGCAGCGGCGTTGTCGCTCACAGCAACCATGAACTGCGCCAGATCGCGATTGGTGACATGCGTCACGCCTGCAGTGACACCGGCCATAATTCGGCTGTCTTCGACCAGATCTTTGGGATCGAACGTGTACGTGTCGTCCAATCTCGCTTTCCCTTTTGCTCCCGCGCGCGTCTCCTGGTCCTGACGATACAATTCCACCAGGACCGCGATTTTGATTGAGCTCGCAGTTGGAAAAACGCGATCAGCGTTATGCAAAAAAATCCGGCCATCGGTCAGGTCGAGAATGGCGACACCCATCACGCCATCGAACTTATCGGCGATATCGCGGACGCGGATCTCAAGCTTTTTCCAAAGCAAATCGCTGCCGGTGTCTCCAGGAGTAGGCCCGGGTTTCTGCTGGCCGAACCCATTTGTCGCGAGCACAAGGGCGATGATCAAGGCAGCAAGCCTCATGCGACGATGTTCGCCGCAGCACACTCGCTGAGTCGAGCGTGATTTTAGTGTGCCGCGATGCGTTGCCTTTACGGCAGAATCGCAAATACCCGCGCGGGAAAACCGGATCCGCCTTTTGGTTTCGGAAAACTGACCACGACCAGCGCGCCGGCTTCGGGAACTTGATCGAGATTCGTGAGCAGCTCGATTTGATAATGGTTCGTGCTCAGGATGTAAGTCTCTAGCGAGTAATCGTCTTTACTCGCGGCGATCCCTGGATCGGTGTCGGTAGTTTCGTGGCCTGACGCAGTGATCTTGTGTTCCTCGTAAAGATACTTCAGTGCGGGCAGGCTCCAGCCGGGGTAATGCGCGACGCCGTTCGCATCTTTGTTTTCCATTTTTGCCGCGTCAGGCCAGCGCTTCGACCAATCGGTACGCATCGCCACAAAAGCGCCCACGGGAATTTGGCCATGCTCTTTCTCCCACTGTTTCACCCGGTCGAGCGAGAGCGTGTAATCTGGATTTTTCGCCGCTTCCTCATGCACATCGATAACGACCAGCGGAAGAATCATTTCTTTCGGGTCGATTTGGTCTACCGTACGCAGGCCTTTGATGAAATGCGCCGGCGGATCGACGTGCGTGCCCCATTGGCCGACGTGCGTGAAGAGTTCCGAGAAAAAACCGGACCCCATCGTGTCCTGACGCTTGTCGTACCAGTAAATTGTCTTGCGCGTTTCATCCGGAAAACCGGGCCAGCGCGGAATTCCCGGCGCAAATTCGTGCGTAAGATCGACAAACTTCTTTGATGCGAGCACCTTCTGGATTTGCCAAAGCGGCTTATCATCGGCACCGCAAACAGCTGAACTCACGAAGAGTAAAAGCGGCGAGAGGACGCGCGCGGACTCCAAAAGCTTCGCGAAACAAAAGGAGCGCAGTTCAGTTTTGCGCGAAGCGCTATGGGAGTGCGATGCGTCCTCGCGCCGCTCTAACGTGGTCTCGTTCTGCATTCGAGTTTGTTAAAGCATGTTCGAGCAATTCGCTAATAAGTTTGAATAACCTGGAATAACTGCCGGCCTGTTTTCGACAACGCACATTTGTCGTTGCAGCGCACAGATATTATCAACAGCTCTTTTGCAACCGAATTTGCGAGGGGATCCGCCGAGACGGATTCGCGTAATTCACTCAGCTAAGAAGAAGAAATTTTCTAAAAGATAAATTCAAATCATCTTCTTGCGGTGTGAAAAACTCTGTCGCTGACGCATGACTCCGTTTCGTGTTCTTGATCCAACACTCCGTGATCAGGTGACGCCCGCTCTCTGCGCGTTAGGCGTCATGACCAAAGCGCCACAAGCCGGGCGAGTGAAAACGCGATTGGTCCCGCCATTAACGCCGGACGAAGCCGCGGAACTAAATAAGTGTTTCCTGCGCGACACAGCCACCGCGCTTACGGTTTGTTGTAGCGGCGGTCTGCGACCGCCGAGAGCGCCGCTACAATGTTCTGCCATTGCTGTTTACACACCCATCGGCGCTGAGGCCGCTTACACCGATATTCTCCCGGCCGATTTCAGTTTGCTGCCGCAACGCGGCGATAAATTCGGCGAGCGTCTGTATTTCGCGGTCGAGGATTTGTTCAAATGCGGTTTTGATTCGGTGTGTCTGATCGATTCCGACAGCCCGACTGTGCCCGCCGAAAATTTTGCAGAAGCTGTTGAACTGCTAAGCACGCGCAAGGATCGCGTTGTGCTCGGCCCGAGCGACGACGGAGGCTATTACTTGATTGGAGTGAAGAAACCGCACCGGCACTTGTTCGAGCAAATCGATTGGAGCACAGAACGCGTGCTCAATCAGACAATTCAGCGCACACACGAGATCGGGGTCGAAGTCAATCTTCTACCGACCGGATATGATGTTGATGACGAAGCGAGCTTGCGCCGTTTGTGCAACGAATTACTGGCGGATACGACGTCGGCGGACATGGCGCCGTACACAAGGAAATTCCTAAGAACGCTGCGGCCGGAAGTCAGGCTGTTAGCCTGACTCGACCGGCAAGCTGGCAGCTTGCCGATCTTCGCTCTTCAGGGGCTAGGTTGCTGAATATTCGACATGCTGGCAGCATGTCTGCCGGGACAGGCAGGTTGCCTATCATCCGGAATATGAAACGCGCACTTGTCACCGGCGCCGCGGGCCTGATCGGCTCGCATGTTGTCGATCTTCTCGTGCGCGAAGGCTGGCGAGTGCGCGCGCTCGATAATCTCGAGCCACAAACGCATCGCCGCGGAAAGCCGGCGTGGATCAATCCCAAGGCGG
Source organism: Verrucomicrobiota bacterium (assembly GCA_046726875.1). Lineage (GTDB taxonomy): Bacteria > Verrucomicrobiota > Verrucomicrobiia > Chthoniobacterales > UBA10450 > Udaeobacter. The sequence continues at coordinate 9,351 of JBKPBJ010000165.1, read as the reverse complement.
AATTTATTCAGGGCGACATGCGGGATCGGGACACAATTACTGCTGCGCTCGAGAGCATCGATGTCATTTTTCATCAAGCCGCGTACGGCGGGTACATGCCCGAGATCGCGAAATTCGTGCACGTGAATTCGCTGGGCACTGCACAAATGCTCGAAATCATTCGCGAGAAAAACTTGCCGATCAAAAAGATCGTCGTTGCCAGCTCGCAAGCCGTTTACAGCGAAGGCGCGGGCGAATGTCCGAAGCACGGGCTGGTATTTCCCACCGTGCGCCCGATCGAGCAATTGCGCCGCGGCGATTGGCAGGTGCACTGCCCGATTTGCGGCGCGATCACAAGAAGCGTTCCCACGCCGGAGAACGCGCCGGTCGGCGGCGAAACCGTTTACGGGCTGACGAAAGTTGACCAGGAGCGGCTCGTGCTGCTCTGGGGAAAACAGATCGGCATTCCCACGGTCGCGTTGCGTTATTCCTGCACCTACGGGCCGCGCCAATCGATCTTCAATCCATATACCGGCGTGATTGCGATTTTTTGCACCCGCCTGCTGAACAATCTCCCGCCGGTGCTTTACGAAGACGGCGAGCAAACACGCGATTTCTCGTTCGTCGAAGACATCGCCCGAGCGAATTTGCTCGCGGGCGAAATCGACAAGCTCGATGGCCTGCCGGTAAACATCGGCAGCGCACATGGCACACCGATTCGCGAAATAGCAGAACAACTTGCCGACATTCTGAAGATCGACATCGCGCCGGAACTCAACGGCGAATTTCGCCCGGGCGAAATGCGCCACCTCACCAGCGACACCACGCTGGCGCGGTCCGCCGGTTACAAACCAACCGTTGATCTCACCGACGGCATCTCGCGTTACATTGGCTGGATCAGAAAGCAGTCGGACATTCGCGATTACTTCAGCGAAGCGAGCGATATCTTGAAGAACAAAGGCATTGTTCATCGGGTCGAGGCAGCGCGCTAACTCTTCGTGGTGTGTTAAGAAGCGATGCGAGGACGCTTCGCACTGCAAAGCACTTCGTGCGAAACCTGTAAGTAGACGATTTCATTTTGCGAAGCTTTGGGAGTGCGCTCTGCCTGCCCGCCGCGTGCGGGCGTCCTCGCGTCGCTTTTCGCGAAGATTCGGCGAAGCCAAATGGTGTTCGGTCATGTAACAGTAGTGGCGTGAACCTTGCCAGCAGTAACCCCGATTTTAATGCGCCGGTGGTCGAGCATGCGCGCAAGGATTTTCCGCTCCTGGACGCGGACATGACGGTTGGCGAAGCGCTGGAGCGGATCCGGCGCGAGGGCGTGGGCGAGCGCGTAATTTATTTTTATGCGATCGATCAACAGAAGCGCCTCGTAGGCGTCGTGCCGACCCGTCGCCTGCTGACTGCGCCACTGGAAACGGCGCTTCGCGATGTCATGGTGCGGCGCGTCGTGGCAGTGCCCGCGACCGCAACGGTGCTCGATGCGTGCGAGTTTTTCGTGCTCTACAAATTCCTCGCCTTCCCAGTCGTGGACGAACAACGCCGCGTGGTTGGAATCGTCGACGCGAATTTGTTTGCCGAGGAAATTTTGGAAGCAGGCGATACTGAGGATCGATCGCGCAGCCGGGAAACTGTCCCGGTCGGTCCGGACTTTTTTGAGGCGCTCGGTTTTCGTCTGGAGCAAATCCGCGGTGCATCGCCCTGGCGCGCTTTTCGATTCCGTTTCCCCTGGCTACTCGTCACGGTAACGGGCGGAACTCTGTCGGCTATTCTGGCAGGTTTTTTCGAAGCAACACTGGCCGGCAGTCTGATCATTGCGTTTTTTCTGACAATGGTGCTGGGATTAAACGAAAGCGTCAGCATGCAATCAATGAGCGTGACGATTCATGCGTTGCGCTCAGTCACGGTGACTTGGGATTGGCTCGCGCTTGCGTTTCGTCGCGAATTGGCAACGGCGGCGCTTCTCGGCGTTTCTTGCGGGTTCGTTGTCTGCGTTATCGGCTGGGTGTGGCGCGATGATCTCCGTGCGGCAACGGTTATCGGAGGAAGCATTGCGCTCTCGCTGGTCACGGCATGCGCGCTAGGCCTGGCTGTGCCTTCGCTTCTGCATCGGTTCAAGCTCGACCCGAAAATTGCCGCGGGCCCTGTCACGCTCGCATTAGCGGATTTCATCGCGCTGGTGATTTACTTCACCAGTGCGTGGCTCGTTTTGCGATGATAGCGGTGTCGCGCGACTGTAGCCGCTTCGCTGCTTGCCGCGCCGAAGCTGCGCGAAGGCGGGTGCGAAGCGCGGGTCCAAGGTGCGCGTCACGCGTTCGTTGCGCCGCCCACCCGCCTCCGCCATGGCTTCGACGGGCAAGCAGGGCGTCGGCTACAGCCCTTGTTTCCTCCCGAAGTCGCAAAGCTGCGCCACGATGAATCATGTTTCGGTCATCATCCCTGCGCTAAACGAGGAGGAACCTATCGCCGGCGTGGTTCGCGAATGCCTCGCAACCGGCGTGCCCGGCGAAGTGATTGTCGTTGATAACGGCAGCACCGATCGCACCGCCGAGCGGGCGCGCGAAGCCGGCGCGCGCGTCGTAACTGCGCCGCGCGGATACGGGCGAGCGTGCGCGGCAGGCGCGCACGCGCTCTCAGGAGAATGCGACATCGTGGTGTTTCTCGATGGCGATGGGAGCGATGTGCCGGCATTCATATCGCGGCTCGTCGAACCAATCGCGCGCGGAACGCACGATTTCGTGATCGGCTCTCGCACGCGCGGGCAGCGCGAAGCCGGCAGCATGAATTTCCAGCAGATCTTGTCCGGGCGAATTGCCGGATCGATGATGCAACTACTCTACGGCGTTCGTTACACCGACATGTGCCCGTTCCGCGCCGTCCGACGTGACGCGCTCGGCAAGCTTGATATGCGCGAGGAAACTTACGGCTGGAATTTAGAGATGCAGATGAAAGCCGCCCGGGCCGGTCTGCGCATCCTCGAAATCCCCGTGGATCATCGGTGCCGCGCTGGTGGCGAATCAAAAGTTTCCGGCACGTTGCGCGGCACATTCGTTGCCGGTGCGCGCATCGTGGCGACACTCGTGCGCGTGGCGCTAGAATAGCGCGTCCACTGGAGCCGGCGCGCACCGCGCCGCAACAGGCGCCACTAGTCGCACGCCCCAAAACGGCCCGAGGGCGGGCCGTCTCCAAGGCGAAATTCAATCTGGCGATTGGAGCGTGGTTGTGTAGCGTCGCCCATGCTTTCGATGCTGGATTTGGAGAGGTTCCGCGCGACGCCGCTTACGCGCGAGCCGTTTGAGTTTTTGATTGTGCCGGAGTTTGTGAAGCCGGACGCGCGTTCGGCGATACACAACGATTATCCCGAGGTAAACCGGCCCGGCAGCTTTCCGCTCGGTGAGGTCAGTTACGGCGCTGCTTTTGCAAAGCTTGTTGAGGAAATGCGTAGCGAAGAGTTTCGCAAGGCATTTGAGCAGAAATTCGGCGTGGATCTGAGAGATCGGCCCGACATGATCACCGTGCGCGGACGCTGCAGCAAAAAAGACGGCAAAATCCACACTGACTCGGAAACGAAAATCATTACGATCCTGATCTACATGAATGCGGGATGGGAATCCGCTGGTGGCCGGCTTCGGTTGCTCCGTTCCGGAAACAATCTCGACGACATGCTTCTCGAAGTGCCGCCGACGGAAGGGACGCTGCTGGCATTCCGTCGCAGCAATAATTCGTGGCATGGTCACAAGCCGTTCTCAGGTCCGCGCCGTGTGATTCAGTTTAACTGGGTCACCAGCGAGGCAGTGGTGCGGCGCGAGCAAAACCGCCACCGGTTTTCGGCTTGGATGAAAAAGCTCCGCGGCGCGTTGTCGGGTGAGAAAAAGGCAGCGTAGCTGCCGGAGTGGGTGTCGGCCACCAACGCAGGAAACGTCGAACGCCCAGGTATCTGAATTTGACGTTGGGCGTTGGGCGTTGAGCGTTGAACGTTAAACGGCCTTTCTCCAGCGCATCAATTTGAACCGCCAGATCGAAGACGCACGGACACAGAACGCGGATGCGGCAGGACTGCAATCCGCGGAGTTCTCGCGCATTTTGCTGATCAAACCGTCGGCACTCGGCGACGTTGTGCATACAATCCCGGTGCTGGTGAAGCTGCGTGCGCGTTATCCGCGTGCGCGGATTGACTGGCTGATCACGCCCGAGAACGCGGAGGTCGTGCGTCATCATCCCGCGCTCTCGAATGTGGTGCTCTTTGCGCGTCGCGATTTCTCGAAGCCCGGCCAGAGATGGCGCGCGATCCGTGGGTTTTTCGATCTGCTCAAACAAATCCGGCGCGCGAAATACGATCTGGTGGTCGACATGCATGGCCAGGTGCGTTCGGCTTTGTTCGCGCTCATCAGCGGCGCCCGTGTCCGCATCGGATTTGATCGGCCGATCAAATTCGGACGCACAATTTCTGCCGAGCACGATCTCAAGAACGTCCCGAACCACGGCTGGCGCGGCGCGCGCGAAGGTTCCTGGATCGCGTACACGCACCGCATTCCCATTCCGACACTCGATGTTCACGCGATTGATCGGTACCTGTGGGTCGGATCGTTACTTGGTTTCGATGATGAACCGCCGGACCTGGCGATCCATCTCTCACCGGAAACAATCCGCAAAGTCGAGCGATTGCTCGAGGAGCATGGCATCTCTGCTGGCAAACCGCTCGTTGTTCTTGTGCCTGGCACAATTTGGGAAACGAAACATTGGACCATCGAAGGATTTGCAGGCGTCGCGCGCCAGTTTCTTCGCGAAGGATTTGCTGTTGCTCTCGCGGGAACGAAACGCGATGAGGCGCGCTGCCAACAAATCGCAGCCGCTGCGCCGGGAACATGCGATCTTTGCGGCAAAACCACTCCTGCAGATTTGGCGGCGCTGATTCAACGCGCCGAGGTGGCGGTGACGAACGACTCTGGTTCGATGCATGTCGCAGCGTCCCTTGGTAAACCGATGGTGAGCGTGTTTGGTCCGACGAATCCGGTTCACATCGGGCCATACCAAAGACCTGAATCGGTGGTGCGCGTGGACCTGCCTTGTTCGCCGTGCAATTACCGTCGGTTGAGCCAATGCCCGTTCGACCACGCCTGCATGAAACAGGTCAGGTCCGAGATGGTCGTGGAGCGCGCACGAAAAATCCTTGCGAGCGCAAAACCAAATTAGCAGCTGTAGTGTCCGCTGTCCTTTAGCGCAACATCGCTTGCCGCAGTAGCAGAATCCGCTGAGGACAGCGGACACTACAGCTGCCACAAAAGCGACCCGGGGACGCGTGCGCTCCCAAAGCTTCGCGAGACTGAAAACGCTCAGGATAATTTCGCACGGGGTGCTTTTGGGAGTGCGATGCGTCTTCGCATCGCTTTTACACTTCGGGTGCAATTTGATTCCTTTCCGCCGTTCAGCGCCTAAGATTAGTAATCATCGTGAGCAGAACGAAAGCAATCTCAGCCGGGTTGCTGGCCGGACTGGTCGCAGGAATCGTGATGACGACGGCGATGTTGTTGCTCGCAACACTTGGCGTAGCCACGCCGCTCGTAATCATCGGCGATCGACTTTCGGTCTTCATTCCGCCGGGTCCCTTTCTTGCGCTCATGGGCAAGGTCGGCGGCTACAATCATCTCAAACAACTTGGTGTTGGATCGACAATTGCCGGTCAACTTCTCCTCGGCGCAATCGGAGGTGCGCTTTACGCGGTCCTAAGCCGCCCGGCCGAAGAGCGGCGGCGCGCGAGCGGCGATACTATACGTGAATCACGTATAGCATGGAGCGCCACCGCGGTTTTGACGATGTCGATCTTCGTTGTGCTGCCGGTCGTGGTATTTGCGATCGCGCTGTGGCCAGTGCTCGGCACAAGCTACATTGGGCTGCCGATTGCGGTCGCACGGCTGGTGACGCTGGTCGGCTTTGCACTGTGCGTCTTTCTCTTCGAACGAACTCTGGTCGCTGGCTTCCGATTTCTGACTACGCGAAAAACTGCGAGGCACGACTACGAATTCACTCCTGCGGTCGGGCGCCGTGCATTCGTGCTGAGCGCAATTGGCCTCGCTGCGGCTGGCGGCGGAGTCGCGCTGGCCCGCAAAATCTATCGCGCTGCAACGTTCAGCTACGATGGGACGCAGTACAAAGGGTCGATGGTTCAGCCCATTACGCCTAACGAATTGTTTTACTGCGTTACCAAGAACGTGGTCGATCCAAGGGTGAACGTCGATGTGTGGCATCTTGAAATCGGCGGCCTGGTGCAAAACCCTGCGACGTGGCGATTCCAGGACCTCATTGGATTCAAACCGACCACGCAGGAAACAACTCTCATGTGCATCAGCAACGGCTTGGATGCGGGCCTGATCAGTAGTGCCGTCTGGAAAGGTCTTCCGCTGCGCGATTTGCTTGACCAGGCCGGCGTACTTTCCGGCGCCGCGCGGGTGCGCCTCCACGGTGTCGATAATTACACCGACACGATCCCGCTGGAGAAAGCGATGGAGCCGACCACGCTGCTCGCTTACGAAATGAACGGCGTGCCGTTGCCGGATCGGCATGGTTACCCGTTGCGCTTGATCGTCCCGGGTTACTTCGGGGAGAAAAATGTGAAATGGCTTACCCGGGTCGAGGTGACCGACGCCAATGCTAAAGGATTTTATGAAACGCAAGGATGGGGTCCCGATTTCACCGCGCCAACCCGATCGAGAATCGATGTGCCTGAGGACTGGATGTTTGTTTCGTTAGGCAAAGTAACTGCTCCAATCGAAGTCAAAGGCATCGCTTACGGCGGCGACCGCGGCATCTCGCGCGTCGAGCTCAGTTTCGATGATGGCCAGACTTGGACCGACGCGGAGATTTACTACTCAGGCGGCGATCTGGCGTGGTCGCTCTGGAAAGCGCAGTGGTCCCCCCCCGCCACGGCTGATTACTCTCTCGTCGTCCGTGCGACGGATGGCGAAGGCGACGTGCAGGAATGGGAAGAAGATCGCGGCCCGTACTCCGGCGTGAGCGGGCTTCACAAAATCAACGTGCGCGTCACTGCGTAGCACGGACATCTTGTCTGTGGGGCACGCGGCCATCCTTGTCTGCGTCGATCGACCAGCAGGCGAGACGCGGGCCGGCCCCCACAGGCAGGGATGCCTGTGCTACCTGTGCAACTTGCGCCGTGTGCTAAATTTTATCGATGGAGAAAGTAATCATTGTTGGGAGCGGTTGCGCCGGGCTGACTGCCGCAATCTACGCCGCTCGGGCGAACCTCAGCCCGTTGGTGCTGGAAGGGCGGCAGCCTGGTGGACAACTCTCCACGACGACGCTAGTGGAAAATTATCCGGGATTTCCCGATGGAATCGATGGTCCGGAGCTGATTCTGAATATGCACAGGCAGGCCGAGAAATTTGGCGCCCGCTTCTCGTACGCGGAAGTGACAGATTTCGATCCGAGCAACAAGCACATTCGGATCAAGGCCGATGATGAATGGTTGGATACGCGAGCGCTCATCATCGCCAGCGGCGCCGCAGCCCGATATCTCGGACTGGACGGCGAAGAGAAATTGGTCGGCCATGGCCTAACGAGTTGCGCAACGTGCGACGGCGCGTTTTACAAAAATGTGCCGGTCTGCGTAGTTGGTGGCGGCGATTCCGCGGCGGAAGAATCGCTGTTCCTCACCCGGTTTGCCTCAAGGGTGTACTTGATTCATCGCCGCGACAAAATGCGGGCTTCGAAAATCATGCAGCAACGCGTGTTCGCGAACAAGAAGATCGAGCCAATCTGGAATACGGTCGTCACGCAGTACATTCCTGACGAAAAAGGCGAGATGCGCGCCGTTCGCTTACGCAACGTGAAGACAAACGAGGAACGCGAGTTGGAAGTGGCGTGCGTGTTCGTTGCGATCGGGCATGATCCCAACACGAAAGCCTACCGAGGCAAACTCGACATGGATGCCGAGGGCTATCTGCTCCCGAAAAACCTGGTCGAGAGCAAACATCCCGGCGTTTTCATCGCCGGCGACGTAGCTGACCGCGTTTACAAGCAGGCCGTTACCGCTGCGGGAATGGGTTGCGCAGCGGCATTACAGGCGGAGAAATATTTGAGCGAGTTCGAATCGGAAAGTTGACCTTGCAAGCGTTGCGCTCCCACTGTCATCCTGAGCGAAGTCGAAGGATCCGGTGGCGGAACTGCTAGTTTGCGCAACGGGATTCCTCGACTCTGCTTCGGTTCGCTCGGAATGACAAACTCAGCATGAAAATTTGCGATCTCACCCAGTTCTATTCGCCCGTGAGCGGTGGCGTGAAGCGATATCTTCACGAGAAGATTGATTACATCGACAGGCACGCGGCGCGCTACCAACACGTTCTTATTGTTCCTGGCGCGAAGACGAAGCTGAAAGCAAACGGGCGCTCGCGTGTTTACACGGTTCGTTCTCCTCTTGTATCGCGAACGGCGCAATACCGCGCGCTCCTGAATCTTCGCGCGGTAGAAGAAATTTTGGAGCACGAATCGCCGGACGTTATCGAGTCGGCTGACCCCTATCAGCTCGGCTGGAAAGCATTGAAGGTTGGGCGCGCCCTACGCGTGCCGGTGGTCGGATTTTATCACTCGCATTTTCCAGAAGCGTACGTGCGAAAGAGCGCAATGCTCCTTGGAAAAACGGCGACATATCGCGTGATGAAGCTTTCCCGCGCATACGTTCGCAAACTCTACAATCAACACGCCGCCACGGTCGTCGCATCAGGCGGGCTGGGCCGGGTGCTGCGTGACTGGGGCGTACACAACGTGCGTGTGCTTAGCCTCGGCGTTAACACGGAAATTTTTCGGCCCGACGGGTCCGGAACCGAAGCAATACGGCGCTCGCTCGGTGTTAATTCGGGTCAAATCCTGCTCCTTTACGTAGGCCGGCTGGCGAAAGAGAAGAACACAGCGATTCTGCTTCGCGCTTTCAAGATTTTGCAACGACGCCGGCCGGATGAATTTCATTTGCTCGTGGTCGGCGATGGGCCCGAACGAACGCAACTCCTGAAACTGCAAATGCGGACCGGCAATCTTTCATGGATTCGCTACTGCGCTAATCCTTCCGAGCTGGCCGGCCTTTACCGCGCGGCCGATCTTTTCGTTCATCCCGGTGTTCAGGAAACATTTGGCCTTGCAGCCCTCGAATGCCAGGCATGCGGGACGCCCGTAGTGGGAATTCGCGGCAGCTACATGGACAACATTATTTGTCACGACCAGGAGTCTTGGGCGGTCGAAAACAGCCCCGACGCGCTGGCGAACGCGATCGAAGAATGCAACGACAGGAAATTATCGGTTATGGGCAGGCACGCTGCACGTGTTGCGCGGAGCCTGTATAGCTGGCCGCGCGTGTTTGACGAACTGTTT
>JBKPBJ010000164.1:0-4216 GCA_046726875.1 Verrucomicrobiota bacterium | reverse complement strand
TGCCTGTGGTACGACGGCCCGAATGCAGCCGCGAACGCAATCGGCTACGCAGAACATTACAGCCGTTCACATAATGCCGTGATTCGCGTTTACGATGACGCTAGAAACGTGATTGATGACATCGACGGTTGCTGCACGCCTTTCAATCGATTGGAATTGAATCGCGCTGCTCTGTCGCGCGAGGGAAGGTGGCTGGCGTGAATATCGGATGCCCATTTCATTTTCCGCAGTGAAATAAGTGTAGGTCTCGGCGTTGCACGCTGAGCAGTGATCGAGCCCGGCATGTTGGCGAACGTTCGCATGGCCGCACCAGCTGCATTTCCACGAACCGGGGTCTTCGGTTCGTGGACCGAGGCTACACACGTAACGCCGGCCATTGGAAATTAATTCCACGGCGGGCCGAGCACTCTCAACGGGAACCATATCGGAACGCGTACGATTCGTGTTAGAATCAGCGTTTGGCCGTATATGCTCTGGTACGCTGCCCCGAACGCAGTTAGCAATGCAATCGGATACGCGAAGTTTCGCAGTCGCTCACGTGATGCCGTGATCCGCCGCGTTTACGACGATGCTGGCAACGTGATTGAAACGCACGAGCACAACGCGAGTTCAAAGATGCCGTGAATTTTTGCTTGCATCAGGTTGCGGCTGACGATACTGCCATTAGCGCACAGCGATGCTCATCGTCGTTACCTTCGGACTAGCGGTTGCATCAATAGTCGTCGGTGTAATCGCGATTATTAGACTCGCGAAGTCCAACACTGAGTTTTCGTTACTCGGCGTCAAACTTTCGACTGGTGTTGCTGTTGCTTTAGTCGGCATCGGCCTTCTTCTTGCTTACTTCACCACTTTGTGGTGGGAGTTCTAAACGCTTTTCTCACGTCACATGGCCGTTTCTGGCTTAGGATGAACTGTCATGGATTCCCGAAGGGTTGCGATAATAAATACTTATTTAACCATCGTCTTGATCGCTTTAACCATCGTCTTGATCGCTTTGACCATCGCCTTAGCGAGATCTGCTCGGCGCTTGGATGTATTAACACACTCGCTGATTGGTCAACCTTCAAGTCCGCTGCCGGAACAGTCTCCGACTCCCACTCCCACAGCCGCGCCTGTATTAAAAGCAATACCCATAGCTACCCCCACTCCGAACCCGACACCATCACCAAGCCCTCAACCTGCCCGAGCGCATCACCGACATCCACGCCGCCACCGATAGCCTCACATCCAGTGCGAGTGACACGGACAATCTCAGGCGAACATCCGATGAAGCCTGCTCACCTTTACAAAGTCCGCCCGCGTAAAGGCAAACGCGGGGTTGATCTAATTTCCGATGCGCTGCCGTTCGGTCGGCTGTGGTACACGGAGATTTCGCACGCAATCGGCTACGCAGAACATTACAGCCGCTCACATGATGCGGTGATTCACGTTTACGATGATGCCGGCAACTGATCGAAGCGCACTCAAGCCGGACTGTTGGTGCTCGACACTGAAACTTGGCTCTGAGAATATCAAGTCAGCAACTCCGCGCGGGCGCTGGAGGCAACATGTCGAGCGTTCAAGAGCCACATCTCCATCTTGAAGTCGGACATATCCTGTTCCTCGACATTGTTGGATACTCAAAGCTGTTCGCCGACGAACAAAAAGAGTTGGTGCAGGAACTCAATCAGATCGTTCGAGAGACCGAGCAGTTCCGTGTCGCCGAAGCCGAGGGAAAGCTGACGCGCTTACCGACCGGCGACGGGATGGTGCTCGTCTTTACGAACAACCCCGAAGCGCCGGTGGAATGCGCGATGGAAATCAGCAAGGCGCTCCAAAGCCACCCGAAACTTAAAGTACGCATGGGCATTCACAGCGGCCCAGTCAATCCAGTCGCGGATGTCAACGATCAGTCCAATCTGGCTGGAGCTGGAATTAATGTGGCACAGCGCGTCATGTCTTGCGGTGATGCCGGACATATTCTCCTCTCCAAGCATTTCGCCGAGGACTTGGAACACTACGCTCACTGGCGACCGTATTTGCACGAGGCCGGTACTATTGAAGCTAAGCACGGCGCGAGGATTCCAATCGTCAATTTTTACACCGATCAGCTGGGGAACCCAGCTCTACCAGCAAAGTTGAGACAGGCCAGAGCTGCCTTTCGACCTAAATCTGCTGCCATTGCGGCGTTGCTCCTGATAACAGCACTCGGCGTCGGATTTTGGATCCTTCACCGCTCACAAGAGAAATTCGGGAACGCGGCGGCGGCGATTGGTGAAAAAAGCATCGCAGTCCTTCCATTCGAAAACCTGAGCGAGGATAAAGCGAATGCCTATTTCGCCGATGGTGTGATGGACGAAATCTTAACCGACCTTGCCAGGATCGCTGACCTAAAAGTGATCAGCCGCACTTCGGTGATGCAATACAAGAGCGGGATCGCACGCAATCTGCGCGAGATTGGCCAGCAACTTGGAGTCGCTAATGTGGTGGAGGGAAGCGTTCAGCGATCGGGCGACCGAGTGCGCGTCAACGCACAGTTGGTCGATGCACGCACCGATCGGCATCTATGGGCGCGGACTTATGATCGTGATCTCGCCGATGTGTTCGCCATTCAAAGTGAGGTCGCCAAAGCGATCGCCGACCAACTGCAGGCGAAAATCCTGTCTAGTGAAAAAGCCGCGATCGAAAAGGACCCCACTCACGATTTCTTTGCCTACGACCTCTATACACGTGCCAAGGAGCTTGTCGCCGACTTGACCGACCCAATTGCCTCGCAGCGAAACCTACCACGCGCGGTCGCGCTATTGGAGGAGGCGGTAGCGCGGGACCCCCATTTCGTAAATGCATGGTGTTTACTTTCGATACAACACGCGCGGATGTATACTGCCGGGTACGATCACACACCGGAGAGGCTCCAGCAATCGTATTCGGCGATCGAAGTCGCGTCGCGGTACGAGCCGGATGCCGGTGAGGTTCACCTTACCTGGGCAAACTATTACTACGAGTCGCTGCGTGATTACCAGCGCGCCGCTACCGAATTAGCCATTGCAAAAAAAAACTGCCGAATAGCGCGCGGGTTTTCGAAATAGCCGGTTACGTTCAGCGGCGTAGAGGAGTTTGGGAAGCCAACGCGCAGTCTTGAGCGCGCTGCCGAGCTTGACCCCCGGAACGTGCACGTACTTCAGCAACTAGCGCTCACCTATCAACCTCAGCGCTGCTACCAGGACGAAGCGAATGTTTACGATCGCCTGCTGGCCCTTATTCCTACCGATGGACTCACCCAGGGGCTAAGAACCCTGGTTGCGGTAGACTGGAAAGCTGATCTTCGGCCATATCAAACTCTAATGTCACAACTTCTTGCCACCGACCCTGAAAAGGCCGCGGAAGCTGACGATATTAACTATACAATCTGCGAGCGCAGCCCGGAGGCCTTTGCTCGTGGATTGAAACATTACCCACGAGGCGGTTCGGTAAACAACGCTGTTAACTACCCACACGCTTACTTTGAAGGTGTAGTTGCAATTTGCCAAGGCGATCCGGAGAAAGCCAGGAGCGCATTCCAGCTTGCGCGTGCCGAAATCGCTGCAGTGGTCGAGCGCGCCCCGGACTTTGCGCCGGCAATCAGTTTTCTCGGAATGATTGATGCCGGCTTGGGCCGGAAAGAGGATGCTCTACGCGAGGGTCGCCATGCCTGCGAACTTTGCCCGCCTTCCAAGGATGCGCTCGATGGTGTGGCATTGGCTGTTAATCTCGCGCAGATCTACGTTTGGACAGCGATGACCTCCCAACATTTCACGTGGGTCTGTCGGGTGGTTCTTTTTCCGGACCATCGCCGCCACTCTCCGGCTTGTCTTGGAGGCCAGAAGACTGACAGTCCCAAGGACAAGAGCGAACGCGAAGCGCCCGTCACAAGACGAACGCGTAAGAAAATTCATCAGGGGGGCGCTGAACGCCACTGGTTGAGCTGTTATGATCGGGGCGCGAGCCGGCCCGCAGTGGTCGCTTGTTGAATCACTTCGCGACGAAGCGCACTTGTATCGCGGCCTCTCGCGCGCGTCCACCACAGCACAATAGGCGACGCGATGAAGATGGACGAATACGTTCCGATAATAACACCGATAAGAAAGGAGAACGCGAAATCGTTTAGAACTGGGCCACCAAAGAAATACAGCGCGAGTACCGTCAGCAAAACTGTGCCTCCGGTAAGGATCGTCCGCGAGAGAGTTTCATTAATTGA
>JBKPBJ010000163.1:0-31958 GCA_046726875.1 Verrucomicrobiota bacterium | reverse complement strand
GTTCTTGCGGTACAAGTACGGGCTGTTGCCGCCGCCTCCCGCCTCGACGATGTGGTGGCCGTCGGGGTTGACTTCGGGCATGAGCCAGATGTCGTGGTGGTCCACGAGCCAGTGAACGTCGGCATCGGCATCGTAGTTGTTGAGCAGGTAGTCAATCATGCGCATGACGACTTCAGGCGTAGCGATCTCACGGGCGTGTATGCCGCCGTCCGCCCAAAAGACCGGTTTCGGGCCCGGTATACTGCGGTTGGTAATATGTAGCACAAACAAGTCGTAGCCGTTCCAAGGGCTGGGCAGGACGCACGAGCCTGGGTTCATCTTGCACCAGGAGTCGCCGATATCTATCTTCTCGACCAGATTGGGAAACTGAGCCACCTTCTGGTCGAGGAAGGCGTATATTTCTTCCACCGACTTGTAGCCGCCGTAGAAAGTATCGCGCAGGATTTGAGGGTCGCTGAGGTTGCGGCTGCTGTCCTCGTCTATCTCCACACGGAGGCCGCGCGCCGTCAGGCTATAGTAGAGGTCGCGGTCGCCGAGTACGGTTAGATAGCCTCCTGTTGTGGGCACTTCTTCGGCGTTGAGTTCTTGGGCCAGCCGGTCGCGCTCGGCGCGGTCGCGGAAGTAGACGCGCATTACCAGCGTGTTGTACTTCTCGGCTATTGGATTCTTGCCGCTGTTTGAAGCGTCAGGATTCTCCGCAACAATCTGCGATTTGCTGCTTCGGACACTCCCGTGCTCGGGGCCAGCCGCCAAAGCGACACGCAAAGCGACACCGGCCAGAGTGACTGCCGCGACTACGCCGAAGGCGCGAAAGACGGGCCTCGCTCGCGCCGACGATTTCTTCGTCGTATTTCCCGTATGAAGATAGTTGTTTTTCATTTTGGATTCTCCTTTAAAAGAAATGTGCCAGCTCCGGTCTTGTATTCTCGTGCAGCCCGACTGGGGTAGTAAGGCTTCGGCGCGTAAAGCACACGGCTCTTGATTTGCTCAGTATTTAGTTTTGGAGCGTCAGCACTTAAACAGTCACGTCGGCAGAGTAAGAGTAGATTCGCCTTAGTCATGTATCGTCGGATCTAACTAGAATTAGATGGCAATTTGTCATCTATTTCTGTCTCCATAGAGGGAAGTGTCTGATAAAAGGCGGCAAGTTGGCAAGGTTAAAGCGGTGAATGGCCGACAGGAAATGGCCTTTCCGGCCTGAGGAATCAAGACCGCAGTTCCACTACGGTGTGGCGCGTACGTCGTGGGGTCGATTGGCAGAGAAATCGCGCTACGATCGGACGGAGAATACCACCTTACGTGCCGCTCGTGTGGCGTTGCTCTCGCTCGGCGCGCTTTTCCAGCACGCCCAGCCCGGCCAAAAGCGTGGCATACGCAAGCGCGCTGAGCATTTGAAAGTGTGCGGGAGGCGGGTTCGGGGGCAAGAAAAAAGATTGACGGGCATGGCCGTATCGTGATTTTATATGACATATATTGTCTGATGTCATAAGGGTTGGTGTTGGCGATGACGCCTAGCCGAGCCCTCTTTGTTTGCTTCTCCCCGCACCCCACGCTCTTGACGCGGTCGTCACGAGTGTTAGCATCCGCGAGTTTTCCGCTTAACCTGTCGCTTCATGAAAAATTACCGCTGTGCTTTGATTCCGTGCGTCCTTCTCGGGTTTTGCGCACTCCTGAGTTCCGCTGCACCGGCGCGTGCAGCACGAGACGTCACGGATGACATTCAACAGATGATGAGTCCGGAGGAATTCAATGCGGCCGGTTTAAACAAGCTCTCACCGGACGAGCTGGCAAAGCTTAATGCCTGGCTTCAAGGCTATCGCCAGGTCACTGAAAAAGCCGCGGAAAAGAAAGCTACAGCCCGGGCTGAGCGCACCAAGATGGATGTGCTCGTGAGCCGCGTGGACGGCACGTTGCCCGGCTTGACCGGCAGGACCGTCATTCGTTTGGAAGACGGCACCGTGTGGAAACAGGCAAACGCCGATGACCGATATCGCCCGAAAAATCCGGATCACCCAGCAGCGGCGGTCATTCACGGGGTCTTCGGCTACAAAATGCAAGTTGAAGGCATGCAGCCGTTTTACGTCGATCCGGTGCGCAACCCCTAAGAACTGATAAAAGCAAGCCGCCTTGTCCTAACGGCGGACTAGAGACCGCCGCTCCTTGGTCGAGCAAGCGGCTGCGTCGCGGCCGTCGCGGGCAGCAATCGCCCCAAACCGAACTCGGCGTGGATCAATTGCGCGGCGCGCTCCGTTTCTTTTTCGTCGATAATAACGGCGATCTTAATCTCCGAGGTCGAGACCAGTTGAATATTGATGCCGGCGCGGCCCAGGCATTCGAACATTCGGGCCGCGACCCCCGAATGGGACCGCATTCCAATGCCGACGACGCTTAACTTGGCTACGCCGCTCGCGGTGTTTAATCGTTTCGCGCCCAGCTCTCCTAGCAACGGCATCAGGATGGTGCGGGCGTTCTCCAGCTCGTCCTCGTGAATTGTGAACGAAATGTCGGTCGTCCCATCGATCGACGCATTTTGGACAATCATATCGACAATGATGTGCGCAGCGCCGATATGTGAAAAAATCCGGGCGGCAATTCCCGGCTTATCGCGGACTCCGGCGATGCTGAGCTTGGCCTGATGCCGGTCGAGACTGACCCCGCGAATCAGTATATTTTCCATACTGGGAGTTTCTTCCCTGGTGAAGGTCCCGGCGACCTCTTTAAAGCTCGATCGCACCTCGAATTCCACGCCGAATTTCTTTGCGAATTCCACAGCGCGCGACTGCATCACTTTTGCGCCGCTCCCAGCCATCTCAAGCAGTTCATCGTAAGCGATTTCACCAAGTTTTTCCGCTTCTTTAACAATTCGCGGATCGCAGGTGAAAACACCATCCACGTCGGTGAAGATTTGGCAGGTGTCGGCATTCAACGCGCCTGCCAGCGCAATCGCCGTCAGGTCCGAACCGCCCCGGCCGAGCGTGGTTGTTTCTCCTTCCGGGGTCTGGCCCTGAAAACCGGCCACGACCACGATGTAGTCGTCTGCGAGCAGCTCGTGAATTCGCTTTGGACCTATGTTCGCGATCCGGGCACGCGTGTGATTGCGGTCGGTCAAGATTCCCGCTTGCGCGCCCGTGAGCGAGATTGCCGTGCCGCCCAACGCGTTCACCGCCATCGCGGTCAAAGCTGCGGAGCCCTGCTCGCCGGTTGAAAGGAGGATATCGAGTTCGCGCTTGGTTGGCTGCGGCGAGACAGCGTGTGCGAGCTTAATAAATTTATCAGTCACTCCGGCCCTTGCGGAGACTACCGCCACTACCCGGCAGCCCTGCCGCTGCGTCTCGAGGATTCGCTGCGCCACGTTGCGAATTCGCTCCGGTGTGCCGACCGAAGTGCCACCATACTTTTGAACCACCAGGCGCATGTGCAGATCAAGTTTAACCACATCTGATAACCGTGATTCCGACCGGAGTCGAGGCTGCAACGCAGCCCCGAAACCTTCTGAGGCAGGACCAAGCTTTCAATGCCGCGGCCTAACTCTTAGCTAATTTTACGAGATGTCTCGACTTTGCTCGAGATAACAGGTGGCGACGCTGGCCGCTATAGCCCAAGTGTGCGGCGCAAGTCACTCATAGTCGCAGGGACCGGCTTCAATGCTCCCATTCGCTGAACAACCACCTCCGGGTCTTTCAACCCGTGTCCAGTCACGGTGCAGACGATTCGGCTGCCTTCTCGAATTTGTTGAAACGTGTATGCCGCGTCGCGTGAATCGCAACACTTGAAAAGCCCGGCAATCGACGCAGCGCTGGCGGGCTCGACAAAAACTCCTTCGTGCTGCGCCAGCCAACTCTGCGCTGCGAGAATTTCGTCGTCGCTCACTACATCGATCGCTCCGCGCGATTCGACAATGGCCGCGCGCGCCTGTTGCCGGCTCGCAGGATTTCCGATTCGAATCGCCGAGGCGATCGTGTCCGGGTTATCAATTGTGCGGTCGTAAAAAATCGGTGCCGCGCCGGCCGCTTGGAAGCCAATCATCGACGGCAAATTGGTTGATCGTTCGTGCGCCCGATATTCCCGATAGCCGGCCCAGTACGCCGTGATATTTCCGGCATTGCCTACTGGCAACAAATGGAAATCGGGCGCATCGCCCAATTCATCGACAATTTCAAATGCCGCCGTCTTCTGTCCTGCGATCCGGTCCGGATTAATGGAATTGACGATCGTAAAATCGCCGGTCTTGCCCAGTTCGCGCACGATTCGCAGCGCGTCATCGAAATTGCCGTCAATCGCGACGATTTTCGCGCCATACGCAAAAGCTTGAAGCAATTTCCCGGTCGCAATTTTTCCTGCAGGCAAAATTACGGCGCATGAAATCCCTGCGCGTGCCGCATATGCAGCTGCTGAAGCCGAGGTATTCCCGGTCGACGCGCAGATGAGCGCGTTTGTGCCGCGTTCCACTGCCTTTGACACTGCCACCGTCATCCCGCGATCTTTGAACGAGCCCGTGGGATTGACGCCTTCGTTCTTAACGAAAACGTCGCAGCCGCGACCTACGCGTTCGCTCAATCGCAGAGAATAAATCAGCGGCGTGTTCCCCTCGCCCAGCGAAACGAGCGGCGTCGCGGCCGAGACTGGCAGAAATTCGCGGTAACATTCGATCACTCCCCGGCTCCGCTGCGATTTTGTTGTTGTCGAATGCATCAACTTTTCTTATGCGAGGCAAGTCCGTGCGATTGTCGATCGAGAAGCGAGATGTAAAATCAACCGTATGCCTGCCCTTAGCAAAGACGATAAGCTGCGGCTATTAAGGATTATCCTGGAGAGTCGCCATGCGGATTTGCGCGAACAGAATTTGATTCGTCAGGGCAAGGGACATTTTCACGTCTCCGGGATGGGCCACGAAGCGCTGGCGGCGGTGTCCATCCAAATGGAGCCGGATGATTACATCGTTTCGTATTATCGCGACCGTGGCCTCGTGCTCGGTCGTGGCATGACCACCCGCCAACTCGGGCTGGAGTATTTTGCAAAGCGCAACACCGGCAGCGGCGGGCGGCAAATGCCTTCGCACTATAGCGACGCCGACCTGCACATTTGGAGCGTGCCCACGCCAACCGGCTCACAGCTTCTTCCTGCGTGCGGCATCGCCTGGGGCATTAAGCTTGATGGAAAGAAAAACGTCGTAGTCGCCACGGTCGGTGATGCGGCCACGCGCCAGGGAGATTTTTTCGAGGCGATCTGTTTCGCGAAAGAAAAAAAACTTCCCGTGCTCTTTCTCGTAGAGGACAACGCATACGGCATCAGCATGCCTACGCGAAAGACAAATCCCTTCGCCTTGGAGATTCTCGAGAAGGGCCACTGGCGCCACATCGAAGGGCAAGACGTCCAGCAGGTTTACGATGCGACGGCCGAAGCGTTTGAAAAAATTCGGGCGGGCGGCGGACCGTTCTTTTTCTGGATTAAGATGGAACGACTGTCGAGTCACACCAGTTCCGACGATCAGAAACTTTACCGGACGGCTGAGGAACTGCAGGATCTGGAAAAGTCCGATCCCCTAACGTGCTGGAAGGATCAACTCATTAAAGAAGGCGTAATCACACAAAAAGATTACGCGCAGCTGGATAACGAGATTAAGGAGCGCGTTCGCCGCGAATATGCCGAGGCGGAAAAAGCTGAAGATCCTTCGCCTAGCGAGCTTCTAGTAAATGTTAGAAAACCTCCGCCGAAGATCGAAAAGGAAATTCTTCCTCCCGGCAAATACCGAATCGGCGACACTGTGAACAAGACTCTGCATGCC
The DNA here is from genome assembly GCA_046726875.1 of Verrucomicrobiota bacterium. Lineage (GTDB taxonomy): Bacteria > Verrucomicrobiota > Verrucomicrobiia > Chthoniobacterales > UBA10450 > Udaeobacter. The sequence goes on along the minus strand of JBKPBJ010000163.1, from coordinate 26,173 downwards.
GGCTTTGAAGAAGGTCCGCACCGTATCCTTTTCGGAGAGGATATCGAAGATCCGAAAGGCGGCGTGTTCCGCCTTACGCAGAAGCTTTCATCTCAATTCCCGAAACAAGTTTTCAATTCACCGCTCGCTGAATCGACGATTCTCGGTGTCGCATGCGGACTGGCAGCGTACGGAAAGCGGCCCGTGTTTGAGCTGCAATTCATCGATTTCATTTACCCCGGATTCAATCAGCTTGTGACCAACATCTCTACGCTGCGGTGGCGATCCTTTGGCAATTGGAAATGCCCGGCAGTGATTTATGCTCCATATGGCGCGTATCTGCCTGGCGGCAGTTTGTGGCACAGCCAGGCAAACGAATCAGCGCTCGCTCATTATCCCGGTCTGAACGTTGTGATTCCAAGCACGCCTGCCGACGCCGCCGGATTGCTCTGGACGGCGATGAATACAGAGGATCCGGTGATTTTTCTCGTTCCGAAACATCTGCTTTGGGCGGAGCACGAATACAACGAGCCAATTTGCGCTGTTCCGCTGGGCAAAGCGCGCAACGTGCGCGAAGGGTCCGACGTCACGCTCGTTGCGTGGGGTAATACAATTGAGAAATCACTCGAGGCCCTCGACAAAATCGGCAATGAGATCAGCGTCGAACTAATCGATCTTCGCTCAATCGTGCCTTGGGATGCGGCCGCGATTGAAGAATCCGTGCGCAAGACGCGCCGTCTAGTTGTGGTTCAGGAGGACACGGAAAATTGCAGCGTGGGTCAGATGATTATCTCTCACGTGACTCGCAGCCCTGAGCTTTGGAACGAATTGCTCAGCGCACCCGTTCTTGTCAGCAAACCCAATGTGGTGATCGGTTACAATCCGATTTACGAGTATGCGGCATTGCCGGACGTGGAGCGGATTGTAACGGCAATTCGTTGCTCGGTCGCAACGAAAGTTGAACGCCCATCTGTAGCCGGAATCGGTGATTCCGGCCGCACCGAAGCAGAGCCCGCGTTTACCCGGCCGGGATCGACGATCCCGGCTACAGGAGAAAAAACTGAACAACACGTCCAAAGCATCACCGTTCCCGTGATGGGCGAAGGAATTCGGAATGCCAAAATAGTTTCCCTTCTTAAAAAGCCTGGAGAACAGATCCAGCTCGACGACGAATTGTGCGAAGTCGAAACCGATAAGGCGGTTTATCCGATTCAATCATCATTCGCCGGAGTAATGGGCGAATGGAAAACGAAGATCGGCGATACGGTCGAGATCGGCCAGGAATTGGGCACGATTGTGACGAGCGACCCGGCCTTTGCGGAACAGTTTGAAGCAGCCGCAAAAGGATCAGCAGGCGGTTCTGTAGCCGCGAGCGTTGATCGCGGCCGCGCAGCAACTGACGGCGCGTCGAGAAAACCGGGGTCAGCGACCCCGGCTACAGGAATCGAGCCTGCGCTCTCGCCGACAATTACGCGCAAATTGAGCCGCGTTATTCCTGCCAATCTCCAAATTGACGCGCGCTGGAACGCGATTCAGGAAGCGCGCCAGGCGGTGAAAAAGACAGACGGCGAGCAGGCTCCCTCCCCTTCGGTGATGATTGCCTGGGCCGTCGTGCGCGCGATGGAAAAACATGCGCCGTTTCGTCGATTGATTCTCGAAGACGATCAGATCGTGCAGAACGACAATTTCGATCTCGGTATTGCCGTCGCGCTGGAAGGCGATCGCCTCGCAACAGCGGTGATTACAAATGCAAACCAAAAGAGTTGGCCGGACTTCGTTAGTGCCTACAACGAGACGGTCGCGGCAACGCGAGGCGGTCGCGTTGACGCCATGAACGCACCAGTCGTGATCACGAGTCTCGGCGCGTTTGAAGTGAAAGCCGGCGCGCCGATTGTTGTGCCCCCATCAGTCGGTACGCTGTTCGTTGGGACCGCGCACCACGAATTAATCTCGAACAAAAACAAAAACGAGAGCGCTGAAGTCATCACGCTCTCGCTGACATTCGATCACCGGGTCGTAAATGGCGCCGGCGCGGCCGCTTTCGCAAACGAGATCAAAAAGCAAATCGAAGGGTTCAAAATCCCCGCTGAAAACACACGCAGGCTTTCGCGTTGAGCTATTTCTGAGAGCGCCTTCGGTGCTTGCGTGGTCTGTGGCCGTTGAGCGGAGAAGCGCGGTCAATCAACAAAACACTAAGGTGATGTGGCCGCTCTTCAGCGTCAATGATGATCACGTACGAGCCTCGGGGAGAAATGGAGATAAAATCCGGGTGCGGTACCTCGTAGGTCTCGCCGCTCGCCATGTGAATTTCGTAGGGCACAAACGGTATCGCGTGATTGAATTCGCGAATAGATTTAATGACCACATGAAAACAATAGTCTGCGGAAGCACTTGATCAAGATTGACGTAGCAGTCGCAAGTGGTCAGCAGATTCCCCGATTACGTCCAAAAGGTGCGTGCACTTCGCAGGTTTAAGTGCGGTCAATCTTCGCGACCGAGGAAAGTCAACATCAACGGAAAGGGAATCTATGGCACGAAAACTCGATGGAAAGAAGGTGGCCATCCTTGTGGCGGATGGTTTTGAACAGGTGGAAATGACAAAGCCGCGTGAGGCGCTCGATGAAGCCGGAGCGCAAACGAAAATCGTTTCGCTGAGATCCGAAAAAATTCAGAGAATGAATCACGCGGATAAAGCCGACAAGTTGTAGATCTCACTTTGGATAAAGCGCGTCCGGAGGAATTCGACGCGTTAATGATTCCGGGCGGTCTTTATAAACCTGATTCGATGCGCACTAACGAAAGAGCGTTGAACTTTGCGCGACATTTCTTTCGTGAAGGCGAACTGGTCGCGGTCATTTGTCATGGTCCAGAGCTCTTGATCAACGCGGACCTTGTTCGCGGAAGGAAAATGACGTCCTGGCCGGCGATTCGGGTGGACATGCGCAACGCGCGCGCGCGCTGGGTCGATGAGGAAGTCGTCGTTGATAACGGACTGGTTTCGAGCCGTAAGCCCGACGACATTCCAGCCTTCAATAAGAAAATGATCGAAGAATTCGCGGAAGGTCGGCACAAGGCAGCCGCCGCGGCGTAAGCGACCTAAATTCCCTCGCATTTTGGACGGCGTCTGTGTCAGACGCCAACTCCTTCGATCGGGCGTTGGCGTTTCACAGAAACGCCCTACAATTGTTTTGCGCGCTGCAGCGCTACGCGCCATGACCACCGCCAACAAGATCACCCTCGTCCGGATCTTGATGATCCCGGCTTTCGTCACGATGGCCATTTATTATGGCGAGAGCGTCAAACGCGGACAACCGCTTGAATGGGAGCGGTTCGCCGCGATCGCGATCTTTATTGTAGCTGCCATGAGCGACGGACTCGACGGTTACGTCGCTCGCCGCTACAACCAACGCAGCACACTCGGAATCATTCTCGATCCCATCGCTGACAAGGGATTGTTGCTCAGCGGCATTATCACGTTGAGCCTAACAACTTGGAGCGAGGTTGAACCGGAGAGCGGAAAATTTCCCGTATGGTTCCCGGTCCTCGTAATTTCGCGCGATGCGATTCTTCTGGTGGGGACGCTTGTCCTGTACTTGCTCAACGGAAAAGTGCATGTAAAGCCACATTGGACGGGAAAGGTCGCGACGGTTTTACAGATGATCGCCATCGGATGGGTGATGTTGCAGCTGCGTATTGTCCCCCTGCTCTACGTCGTGCTGGCGGCTGGTGTTTTCACCTTAATTTCAGGCATCGTTTACGTCGCAGACGGCGTGCGGCAGTTGCAGGCCGAAGGCCACGCGCATCCGGCGAAACCGTAGATCCGGGCTCCTTGTGAATGACACCAACACCCTGCCCAACGTGGCCATTGTTGGACGGCCGAATGTAGGCAAGTCCGCGCTGTTCAACCGCCTGGTTGGCCGGAAAATTGCCATTGTTCATGATCAACCCGGGATCACGCGCGACCGGCTTTCGGCAACCTGCACTCGCGGCGAGCGCCCATTCACGCTGTGGGATACCGGCGGGATTTTGGGCGCAGGCGAATCCGGACTGACGCAGCAGGTACGGCAAGCCGCCGAAAGCGCGCTGCGCGAGAGCGATCTTCTCCTTTTCATTGTCGACGCAAAAGAAGGCTTGTCGCCAGTCGACGAGGAACTGGGACGCATGCTGCGCAAAGCGCAAAAACCGGTAATGCTGGTGATTAACAAGATTGACAACGATAAGCATGAGCCGTTGGCGGCTGAATTCGATTTGTTAGGTTTTGACAACGCAGTTTCCGTCAGTGCAGAACACGGTCGCGGCATTTCGGATTTGTTAAGCGAAATCGAACGGCGTCTGCCGTCGCCTCCTCACGATTCACGATTCACGATTCACGATTCACTTGCAGTGGCCATCATCGGTCGGCCAAACGTTGGTAAATCTTCGCTTATCAACACCATCATTCGCAGCGAACGCGCCATTGTAAGCGAGTTGCCCGGCACAACACGCGACGCCATCGATATAGTGTACGAGCGCGGTGGCAGGAAGTTCGTTTTCATCGACACTGCCGGAATCCGCCGTCGGGGAAAAGTTTCCAGCTCGGCTGAGGTTTTCAGCGTGATGCGCGCCGAACGAAGCACTCGCCGCGCTGACCTTTGCATTCTCGTTATCGATCTCACGATGGGCGTGACAGCCCAGGACAAACGGATCGCCGGACTGATTCAAAAGGGGCGAAAGCCAGCCATTATCGTGTTGAACAAATGGGACTTGGTTAAGCGCAAACACGGGAACAAGCAGCCGGCCAGGGAACTGATCGAGGAGACGCGCACGAGGATTTTTTTCCTCGATTACGCGCCGGTGTTAATCACGTCTGCGTCGACCGGCGAAAATATCGATCGGCTGTTTGAGTTGATCCGAAAAATCCAACACGCGGCGCGGAAGCGCATCGGCACAGGAGTTCTCAATCGTTTACTACGCCACGCGTTTGAATCGAATCCACCTCCATTGGTCAAAGGGAAACGCTTGAAATTGTTTTACGCAGCGCAAACAAGGAGCGGCGGTCTCCCCGGCCACCGTAGCCTCGGCGAAGGCGGCCAGTCCGCCGAACGAGAGCCTGGCAAAGCGCCTCTCGTTGAAAAATTTCGAGGCGATCTCGCGCCGCCAGAATTCGTCCTGTTCGTAAATGATCCTCGGTTGACGACCGAAGCATATCGCCGCTACGTCGAAGGTCGCATCCGCAAAGCCGAACCGTATCCCGGCTTGCCGATCACTTTAACTCTGCGTCCCCGCGCTCAAAAGGATCCGCGCACTCCCATAGTTGGAACGTTCGCCAAAAAGAGCAAATAGAGGCTGGCCGTCGATCTCCGTTTTGATCGAACGTTCTCGCTGCCGATCGTGTCTGACCAGACCGTATGAAATCGACGCAGGAAATCACGCAGGAAGTACGAGAGCTGGGGCAATGGATTCCAGCGCTCCGGCAGCAGATCGCTCACGTTGTGGTGGGGCAAAAGTATTTGGTCGATCGTCTTCTGTTGGGACTGCTGGCCAATGGACATCTCCTGCTCGAAGGAGTCCCGGGTCTGGCCAAGACGCTCACGGTAAAAACCATGGCCGCTGGCATTCAGACCGGTTTCCAGCGATTGCAATTCACGCCCGATTTGCTGCCCGCAGATTTAATCGGCACACTCATCTATAATCCGCGCACCGGTGAATTCACGACCAAGCTCGGGCCGATCTTTTCGAATCTAATCCTGGCCGACGAAATTAATCGTGCGCCGGCCAAAGTTCAGAGCGCGTTGCTGGAAGCGATGCAGGAGCGGCAGGTCACCATCGGCGAACAAACCTATCCCCTCCCCGATCCATTCCTGGTTCTTGCCACGCAAAATCCAATTGAACAGGAAGGCACGTACCAATTGCCTGAGGCGCAACTCGACCGTTTCATGTTCAAGTTAAACATCGGCTACCCACACAAGCGCGAGGAACGAAGCATCCTTGATCTGATGGCGACTTCCGCACCGGATTTACGAGTAGATCCTGTCGTTGAGCCAAAGCAAATCATCGCCGCGCGTGACGTCGTTAACAACATCTACATCGACGATCGCGTGAAAGATTACATTGTAGACGTGGTCTGGGCGACGCGCGAACCGGGCGCGTACAATTTGCGGCTCGAAGGATTGATTCGCTATGGCGCTTCACCGCGCGCCACGATCTATCTCGCACTCGGTGCGCGCGCACACGCGTTTCTGAATGGGCGCGGCTACGTCACGCCACAAGACGTGAAGAGCATCGGCCCCGACGTGTTACGGCACCGCATCATCATCAGCTATGAAGCCGAGGCGGAAGCGGTGACGAGTGAGATCATCATCGAGCGAATTTTTGCAGGGCTGACCGTGCCGTGATGCCGTCCCGCTCCTCGACTCCTCCTGCATCCACGGGATCCGCTCGGGCTGACGAGCGGGCTGAGAAAACAACCGAGATTCTCAAGAAAATCAGAACACTTGAGATCAAAACCCGCGGTCTGGTCGAAACTGCCTTCGCCGGCGATTACCACAGCGTTTTCAAAGGGCGAGGCATGAACTTTGAAGACGTGCGCGAGTATCAGCCGGGCGATGAAATTCGCTCGATCGATTGGAACGTCACTGCACGTATGGGCAGCGCGTTCGTGAAAAAATTCACCGAAGAACGCGAACTGACCGTGATGCTGGTCGTCGATGTGAGCGCGTCAGGTAATTTTGGCAGCACTACGCAATCGAAACGCGAGCTGGCGGCGGAGGTAGCCTGCCTCCTGGCCTTCAGCGCAATCAGGAACAACGACAAGGTTGGACTCCTACTCTTCACCGATCGCGTTGAGCTTTTTATTCCACCCAAAAAAGGCCGTTCGCACACGCTGCGTATTATTCGGGACATTTTGTTTTTCGAACCACAGGGACGCGGTACCGAGCCAGGGCTGGCGCTCGACTACCTGAATAAAATCGTCACCCGGCGCGCCGTTGTATTTTTCATCTCAGATTTTCAAGCGCCGGATTTCTCGCGGGCGCTCGCGGTGAGCGGACAACGGCATGATTTTGTGGCGATTCAGATCCAGGACGAACGCGAAAGATCGTTGCCAAACGTCGGCATAATCACGTTAGAGGATGCCGAGACGGGCGAACAGATCGAGATCAATACCGCGGACCGTAGAACGCGAACTGTTTTCACAGATCTCGTCACTGGATTTGAAACAGAGCTTTCGCGCACGCTCCGACGCAACAATATTGATACGATCACGCTGCAAACCGGCAGAGATTATCTGCCGCCATTGCGTTCGTTTTTTAAACAACGCGAACGCCGGCTCGGGGTTCGATAAAGCGAAGCATCAGAAGTGGTGGAGTAATGGAGGGCTGGAGTAATGAAATGAATTCGCGATCCAATACTCCACTACTCCACTACTCCATTACTCCTGCCCTGCTTGTGCTGGCGGAAGAATTCCACGATATCGCGCCTCCGGTGGATTATTCGCTGATTCCTCCGTGGCTTGTTTTTGTGATCACATTTCTCGTGCTGTCACTGCTCGGCCTGGTTGTGTGGTGGTTTGTGCAGCGGCCGAAACCGGAGTTGCCGCCAAAGGTGCCCCGGGAAATCGCGCTCGGAGAACTCGAACAGATTCGGCACGAAATTGAGAGAATGAGCCCCTATCAGTTCAGCATTCGCGTGTCCGATATTCTCAGGCGTTACGTGACGCAGCAGTACGGGCTGCCAGCAACGCGACAAACGTCCATAGAGTTTCTCACCGCAACGGCAAAGGCCCCGTCGTTTTCCGCCGATGAAAAATCGTTGCTCGAGGATTTTTTGAACCGCTGCGACCTGATTAAGTTTGCGCGATACGATGCGACAACATCGGACAGCGAATTGTTATTGGAAGAGGCGATCCGCTTCGTGAAAGGAGGTCAGCTTGCGGCTATTTGATTGGTTGCCAGGCAACAGCGCATTAACGTTTGCGCGTCCGTGGCTGCTTCTTTTGCTGTTGTTAGTTCCGTTGCTTGCGTGGTTGCGTGGGAAAAGCGGGCCGGCTGCAGCGTTGACCTATTCGTCTACGGCGAGCCTGCGAGCTATCGGGAAACAGAGCGCCGCGCGAGCCGGTAGAATCCTGCGGGCGCTGCTGCTTCTATCCCTGGCTTTCTTCGTGGTTGCGCTCGCTCGGCCGCAACTCGGCAAAAGCCTCACGCAGATCGAGGCGAGCGGAATTGACATCATTCTTGTGCTCGACGTTTCCGGCTCGATGTTGACGAAAGATTTCACGATCGGCGGCCAGGAAGCGACACGCGTGGACGCGATTCGCGAGGTGACGCGCAAATTCATCGAAGCTCGTCCAAACGATCGCATCGGCATCATTGCGTTTGCCGGTCGACCGTATGTCGTGAGCCCCATGACGCTGGATCACGATTGGCTCTTGCAAAATCTGGATCGCGTGAAGATCGGCCTCGTCGAAGACGGCACGGCGATTGGATCGGCGATAGCCGCGGCTGCTAATCGGTTAAACGATAAAAAATCCAAAAGTCGCGTGCTCGTATTGCTGACCGATGGCGAAAACAACGCCGGCAAAATTCCCCCGAACACTGCCGCCGAGGCAGTGAAAGCATTAAAGATTCACTTCTACGCCATTGGCGCCGGGATAAATGGAATTGCGCCGGCGCCTATCTTCACCAGTCGCGGACCGCTGACCGACGCGCTGGGCAACATTCTCTACGAGAACCAGCGCGTGGAGTTCAATGAAATCGGATTGCGCGACGTCGCGAAAATCGCCGACGGCAAATTCTTTCGAGCGACTGACACCGAATCGCTGGAACAAATTTTCAACGACATCGACAAGCTGGAGAAATCTACCGTAAGCGTGAAAAAGTATCAGCAATACCGCGATCTCTTTCAGCTGTGTCTAATGGGCGGCGGTGGGCTGTTGCTGGCGCAGATCCTGTTGTCGCAAACGATTTGGAAGAAATTACCGTGAGAAGCAAACGCCCAACGCTCAACGCCCAACGCTCAACATTCAATTGTCCACCCGCCCCGCAATTGGCAATTGGCAATCGGCAATTGGCAATCGTATGACCTTCGGCGCACCAGAATGGCTTTGGGGATTGCTTCTTGTCCCTCTGTTGATTGCGCTCTTCGTGCGCGCGGAGCATCGCGGACAGAAGCGGTTGCAGGAATTTGTTTCCGCGCGCCTGCTGCCGCAGCTTGCGGGAACGGTGAATCGGCCGCGGCGCATCATCAGATTTGGTTTGCAATTGCTTGGACTGGCGCTGGCGATCGTCAGTCTGGCGCAACCGCGCTGGGGTTACACTTTTGAGGACGTAAAGCGCAAAGGACTGGACTTGCTGATCGCCGTGGACACATCGCGCAGCATGCTCTCCAACGACGTCCAGCCAAATCGCCTTGAGCGTGTAAAACTGGCCATTCAGGATTTGATCAACGAACTGCAGGGGGACCGCGTTGGTCTGATTGCCTTTGCCGGACGGGCTTTTTTGCAAGCACCACTTACGATTGACTACGATGCGGTGATCGAGTCAGTCAACGATCTCGACACAAAAAGCATCCCCGAAGGCGGCACCAACATCTCAAGCGCTATTACTCTCGCCACACAGAGCTTCGGCAAGAGCGCCATGGGAAATCGCGCCCTAATCATCTTCACGGACGGCGAAGAATTAAGCGGTGATGCGGTGAAAACTGCGAAAGCTGCGGTCGACGCTGGTGTGCGAATTTTCACTGTTGGCGTCGGAACACCTCAAGGTTCATTGATTCCAGTAACCGGCGACAACGGCGAAACAAGCTTTGTGAAGGATTCAGCCGGGCAAGTCGTCAAATCAAAACTCGACGACAAACGTTTACGCGAAGTGGCGGAGGCGACGGGTGGATTCTATCTACATTTGGAAAATGGACCGCGAATGGTGCAGCAGGTTCAGAGTGAAGGCTTGACAAAAATGCAAGCTGCAGAAATGGACGTGCGTTTGTCGCGGCGGCCGATCGAACGTTACGAGTGGCCGCTCAGCGGCGCGTTGATTGCTCTCGCATTATCGATTCTGATTCCTGAGCGGCGACGCATCCGTCAACGAGCGTACATTCCTGCTCCTGCGAAAGCGGTCGGCGCCGCCGCAGCTGTCGTGGTGTTGCTCGCTTCATCTGTGTTCGCAACGACTCCCGGAATCGACGCGTATCAGCAAGGCAAATTCGAAAATGCTTACAAAGAATTTCAGGAAACATTGAAGACGCATCCGCAATCCCGAGCTGAGGACGAGCTCCAGTTCGATTCTGGTGCCGCAGCTTACAAACTGAAGGATTACAACAAAGCATTGGAATCATTCAGTCAGGCATTGCTCACGCCTGATACCGGTTTGCAGAGCAAGGGCCATTACAATCTCGGCAACACTCTCTATGAACGTGGCGAGATGCAGAAGCGCGACGACAAAAAACTAAGCGACTGGACAAATGCCCTCGATCACTACGAGCAAACCCTAAAGCTGGATCCGCAAAACAAAGAGGCAAAGGACAACTACGAATACGTCAAAAAGAAGATCGATGAGTTAAAAAACAAAAAGGAACAGCAACAACCCTCCCCTTCCCCAACGCCGCCACAAAAGAACAAACAGAATAAGCAAGATCAGCAGCAAAAACAGCAGAATCAAAATCAGCAGCAACAACAGAAAGATCAGCAGCAGAAAGACCAGCAAGATCAGCAACAGCAGCAGCAGCAGCAACAACAGCAACAGCAGCAACAACAGCAGCAGCAGCAGCAGCAGCAACAACAACAGCAAAACCAGAATCAGCAGGATCAAAAGGATCAGCAGCAGGCACAAAACCAGCAGTCGCAAGACCAATCGGGCAGCGACAAAGAGAAAAAAGAACAACAGCAAAAGGACCAGTCTCAGGCCAAAAACGAGCCCCGAAAGAAACAGCAGCAGCAATCCGGCGAGACTCCATCTCCATCGCCCGGCGCGGAGCAGCAGCAGGAGAATCAGCCGTCGCCCTCGCCAGGGGAACGACAGGCTGAACAATCACCAAGTCCGGGCGAAGGAGAAAACGAAATGCCGTCGCCATCACCGGGAGAAGGCGAGGATGAAAACGCTTCCCCCACCCCCGCGGAATCGCCGGAAAAGAAATTTGCCGGCGAAGTCAAAGGCGCTGGAGGAGATAACTCACAAAAGCCCCCCGATAAAAACGAGCAAGTAGCAGAGGCTGAACAGGAGAAAGAAGGGCAGATGAGCGAACGCCAGGCCTTGGCGCTGCTTGAATCGATGAAAGACGAAGAGGCGCGCGTCCGACTTGATGAACGCAAAGTAAAGCGTCGTGTCTATAACGACTGGTAGCATTACACTTGTCATGTCGAGCGAAGTCGAGACATCCCGCGAATTCACTCGTGAGTTATGCCACGGGGTCCTCGACTTCGCTCGGAATGACGCGCTAACTACTTTTAAGATGTTTCCACGAATCTTAACCGCGATTTTCGTGACGCTGGCGTGCATCCAATCTGCATTTGCCGATTCATCCAGTGTCACGGCGGTCTTGAGCAACTCGGAGGCAACTCTCGGCGAAACCGTGGAGCTGCAAATCAAGGTGACAGGTCCCGGCGATGCGCGGCCGCCGGAAGAAATTTCAATCGATGGCTTGGAGATTCATTCCACCGGAACATCGCGACAATTCGAAATACACAACTTCTCGACCAACTCGAGCGTGACTTACAATTACACAATCCTGCCGCTCAGAGCGGGACGCTTCACGATTCCACCGCAGACAGTCCGCGCCGGCGGGAAGATTCTCAGGACGCCGGAACTCGCGCTAAACGTCGCTGATGCGCCCGGTCGGCCGCCACCAACGACGACGCGGCCCGGTCGTAGCACCCAGAACCAGTCGCCTAATGCAGGCGATCTGGTTTTCGCTGAACTAATCGTGCCGAAAAAGACCGCATACGTCGGCGAAATTGTTCCGGTCCAGATTAAGATGGGATTTGATGCGCGTGTTCATCCCAGGCTGACGGAGCCGCCTGACATCACCGGGCAAGGTTTTACTTCACAGAAATTGCAGCAGTCGTCACAGAATTTGGAAACCATCAACGGCAGACCTTTCGAAGTAGTGACGTTTAAAACCGCAATTGCTGCGGCCCGCGCGGGCAAATTTGAAATCGGGCCTGTCAAAGCAAAGGCGCAGGTGGTGGTTCCGCGAAGACGAAACGCACCGCGTTCGCGTTCGCCCTTCGATCTATTCGATCTCGACGATCCGTTTTCGGATCCCTTTTTCTCGAATCCGTTTGCGCAGTTCGGCGAACGTCGGGACGTCCAGATCAGCAGTGACCCTGTGGCGCTTGAAGTAAAACCGCTGCCACCAAATGCGCCGTCCAGTTTCTCAGGAGCCATTGGAAGCTTTACGATGGCAACGGAGGCCAAGCCGAAGAGTGTGCAGGTAGGTGATCCGATCACAGTCACAACAACAATCTCGGGGCGCGGCAATTTCGATCGAGTGAATGCGCCGTTGCTCGAGGATGACCGCGGTTGGCATAAATATCCGCCGTCTTCCAAGTTCAAACAGGACGATGAAGTTGGCATCAGCGGCACAAAGAGCTTTGAGATGGTGATTTCGCCTAACGAGAACAAGCAGAGTCTGCCAGTGCTCGCATTTTCGTATTTCGATCCGGCGAAAGAACAATATGTGACGCTGCACAGCGAACCGACGGCAATCACTGTTCAGGGAGGTGCGCCTGCTCCGGCCGTGGCTGCCCAGCCACCGTCTTCGTCGCCGGCTACAGCAGCCCGGGGGCGTCTATCGGTTCAGAATTCAACCAAACCGCAGGACATTCTCTATCAGCTCACGGAACCATCGCGAACGGTGGCGTCATTCGAGCCGCTTTACACGCGTCGCGGCTTCTGGGTGGCGCAATCGCTACCACTGGCCGCGTTGCTCGTCTTCGCGGGTTGGAAGATTCGGCGAGCGAGATTGGATGATCGCGAAGCGCGGCGCATCGGTGCCCTCCAACATGAGGCAGCCGAACTGATGCACAGACTGCGCCGTGATGATGCGTCTCCCCGGGAATATTATGCCGAAGCCTCGCGGGTTGTCCGATTGAAAGCCGCTCTTGCTTCGCGTAACCGCGGCGTCGACCCCAACACCGTGGATGCGGAAACTGCGGCCGAAACATTTAGGCTCGATACTGATTCGCGCGACCGGCTCCGCCGTTTATTCGAGCAAAACGACGAGTGGCAATACAGCGGAACGCACAACGGCCCGGAAAGAATTTCCCCGGAAAACCGGCGCGATGTACTGGAGCTGATTGAAAACCTAAAATGAACGTTGCCGTGTCAAAGCATTGCCGAAGGCTCGGATTCACCGCGGAGGGCAAAACCTGTAGCCGCCTCTCTGTGAAAGGCGCGAGCCATGTGCGCCATTCAGTCTTAATGCCGCGCTTCGCACAGCGAAGCGGCTACAGCGCAGCTCTTTTCAGCGCGATTCTTTATTTGTTCGTCACTGCCTCGGCGCAAGCGCAAGCTGAATTTGCAAACGCAACCCAGGAGTACGCGCAGGGACATTTCAAAGAAGCTATTGCCGGTTACGAGACGCTGGTCAGCGCAGATCAATGGAACGCAAATCTTTTTTACGATCTGGGGAACGCATATTTTCGCACCGGCGATTTTGGTCGTGCCATTCTGAATTACGAGCGCGCGCTTGCATTGGACCGGCAGCATCCCGAGGCAACGGCTAATTTGCAGATTGCGCGTGACGAATCGCGCGCGCTGGAGCTGCAACCGACCAGACTGGAACGTTACCTCCAATTCGCGAGCATCAATCAGTATAGCATCGCTGCAGTGGTTGCCTTTTGGCTGGGAATTTTTGGAATTGTCGCGCTAATTTTAGCGCGGCGACGATCTGCCGCGCTGTTATCACTATCGATCTTGTGCCTGCTCATTTGCGCTGTTGCTGTCTGGGCGATTCACACACTCGACAATGGCAGCAAAGGACGCGCGCTCGCCATCGTTACCGGAAAGGACGTCCAGGCGCGCCTCGCCACAGCGGACACGGCAAACAGTATTCTCGCGTTGCCACCTGGCAGCGAAATCAAAATCCTAAGCACGCGTGGCGATTGGATGTACGCCGCACTGCCGAATGACCTACGTGGCTGGATTCAGGCGAAAAACGCCGAACAAGTTCGGCTGTGAAATTTGGGGAGCGCACGCGCGTCGCGTGCTGTTTGCCGCGCCCTCGCGGCAAACCTTCCCCCACGCGAAATCAGCTGCACAGCGTTCGAAGCCATCTCGGCGATTGGCGAGGCGTCAATCGCAGCACGCGAGGGCGCGTGCGCTCCCCGGAAGTTCCGCCGATTTGCGGCTGCACTGAATCACCCTTAGAGAAATTATATGGATCCCGAGATGGAGATCGCCACGGACGAGAAGGCCCTCCAGATCAATCTCGACTCGGGCAAGTATGGGACCTTTGCCGAGATCGGCGCCGGACAGGAAGTTGCGCGGAGATTTTTTCGCGTAGGTGGCGCGGCGGGCACCGTCGCGAAGACCATGTCTGCTTACGACATGACATTCAGCGATGCTATCTACGGATCGGCGCAACGCTACGTCAGTCGCGTCCGTCTTCAGACGATGCTCGACCACGAGTATGATCTTCTCGTCGAGCGTCTCGATCGGAAATTCGGAGCCGAAAAAACATTCTTCGTTTTTGCCGACACAGTTGCCGCGCGCAGTTTTAAACATCGCAGCGAATCGCACGGCTGGCTCGGTGTTCGTTTTCAGTCGGAACCTCGAGGCCAGCCAAGCCAGATCATTATCCACGTGCGTTTGCTTGACGGAACTCACGTCGACCAACAGGAAGCACTGGGCGTGATTGGCGTGAATTTGTTATACGGCGCGTTCTATCATCGGCAGCCGGAGAAATTGATCGCATCACTTCAGGAAAATCTGGCGCCGGGGCGGATTGAAGTGGACATGATCAAATTTTTGGGGCCGGTTTTTCAACATGTCGATAACCGGCTGATGAGTTTGCAGTTGGTCAGCCGGGGCCTAACGGACGCGGTGATGTTCAAAGCAGACGGCGACACCGTTCAGCCCGCCGAAGTTTTCTACAAAAAAGCAATCCTGGTCGAGCGCGGGAGTTTTCGACCTGTCACGTACGCCACCAACGATATGTTGGATGGCGCGCGCCGCGTGTTTCTAAAGCACTGCGATTGTTCGGAAGGCAACATAGTAGTGCTCATGGAAATGACGCTCGAGAATTTGCTGGCCGACGGCCAGGTCGATCATGCCGATTTTCTGGCCCGCGTCGACATCCTCGGCGCTCTTGGACGGACGGTTCTGATCTCGAGATTCCGCGAGTACTACCGGCTGGCAGCTTATCTCTTTCGTTACACGAACAGGGCGATCGGGCTCGTCATGGGCGTGCCCAGTTTGATCGAAATCTTAAACGAAAAGTATTACACGAATTTGGAGGGCGGAATTCTCGAGGCGCTCGGCCGCATGTTCAAAGGCGGATTAAAACTTTACGTCTACCCGATGATTGATCAGGCCACTGGGAAGATCGTTATGGCAACGCAAATCAAAGTCGCGCCAAATCTGCGTTCGTTGTTTCAGTATTTGATCGACAACCAATACATCCAGGAAATCACTGATTATCATCCGGAGTATTTGCGAATTCATCCGCCGCAAGTGCTTGCGAAATTGCAGTCCGGCGACAGCAGATGGGAGCAAATGGTTCCACCGGAGGTCGCGCATGTTATCAAGCAACGCGAATTCTTCGGCTACCGCCGGCCGATTGCGGCGTAGGTGCAGGCGCCAATGCTACTGCGTGGCCTTTCTCGCTTCTCCCCTCGGAGGGGAGAGGATTAAGGTGAGGGGTCTTCGAACGGCGAACGCTTTCGAATTGGCCTTGGACAAAACCCTCACCCTCCCCTCTCCCTTCCAAAGGGAGAGGGCACCGAAACGCGCGTGCAGCAGTCCAACCGGCCTAAACATTCCAACTGACAATTGATCAATACTGTCCTTCTTTGTGATCGGAATGAAAATTGCAGTCGCCCAGATTTCGTGCTCACTCGGCGATCCGGAACGGAATCTCTCCAAGGTTCGCGATTTCTCTCGCGCGGCGAAAGATGCAGGCGCCGAGCTCATCGTCTTTCCCGAAATGACTGACACTGGTTACTCGATGCCAGTGATCCAGAAGCACGCCGCCGAGTGGAATAGCGGATTTGTCCCCGCAGTCGAAGAAATCGCCAGGCAACTTTCGATTGCGATCGTGAGCGGCGTTTCGGAGCGGGATGGTTCATCAATTTACAATTCACAAATCCTTGTCGATGCGAAGGGCGATATTGTCGCGAAATATCGCAAGACTCACCTGTATGCGGTTGCGCCGGTAGAAGAACAAACCTGCTTTGCTCCCGGCGACGCGTTCGCGAGTTTTGCACTCGGCGATTTGCGTTTTGGTTTCAGCATCTGCTACGATCTCCGGTTTCCCGAACTCTACCGAAAGTTAGTCACCGAAAAGAACGTCGACGCTTTTATTATTTCCTCCGCGTGGCCATTCCCGCGTGTCGAACATTTTCGGGTGCTGGCACAAGCGCGCGCAATCGAAAACCAGAGCTACGTAATTTCGTCGAACCGCGTCGGGGGCGATGGCGACTTATGGTTCTGTGGGAGCTCGTCGATCATCGATCCCCGCGGAGTCATAATGGCAGCCGCATCAGCGGATCGCGAAGAACTGATTTACGCCGACGTATCTCGAGAGCTTGTGCAGTCGGTTCGGCAACGGGTGGAATCCTTAGCTCATCGCCGGCCGGCCCTGTATTAAATCTAAAACTGTGCGAGCTGCGCAGCGGTTATCGGCACAAACTCGTTTTCATGCAAAACGATTCGCTTGCTTCCGCGAACGAGCTGCCACCATTGTCGCGCGGAACCGAATACGATCGCTGCTACGAGCACGAGAAAGAAGACGGCAACCAGCGCGTCAAAACGCCAGACACCTGCCTGTCGTACCAATTCAGCTGCCTTAATCGGATCGGCCACCGTCGATGCCTGATCCAGGAGTGATGCCGCGCCACTTAAAAAACCAAGTCTCGGATCGGACGAAAAAACTTTGAGGTAACCAGCGGAAAAAGTGACGGCGCACATGAAGCCTAACGGCACAAGCGTCACGAACATATATTTCGTTTTGCGCATTTTGATCAACAACGTCGTGCCAAGACAAAGCGCGACTACCGACAGCAATTGATTGGCGAGGCCGAACAGCGGCCAAAGTGAGTTGATTCCGCCAAGAGGATCGATAACGCCTTCATACAAAAACCAGCCCCAAGCGGCGACCAGCAAAACGCTGGCGAGAAAGTTCGCGCTCCACGAACGCGTGTTGCCGAGCGGTCGCCACACATTCCCCAAAACGTCCTGAAGTAGAAATCGTCCTACGCGTGTTCCAGCATCAATCGTTGTCAGAATGAAGAGCGCCTCGAACATGATCGCGAAGTGATACCAAAGCGCCAGCGCGGTCGGCTTGGCAGAGATGCGCGCGAACATGTGTGCCATGCCGACAGCAAACGTCGGCGCGCCACCGGCGCGGTTGAACATCGTGGACTCGCCAAGGTTGGTGGCGAGCGTCTGCATCTGTTGTTCTGTCACTGGGAACCCAGCCGTGGATATTTTTGCGACGACTTCTGTAGGCGTGCCTTTTGTGTTGATCGCGAAATATTCGCCCGGTTCCAACACACACGCCGCGATCATGGCCATCAATGCGACCATCATCTCGGTCACCATTGCGCCGTAACCGATGCTTCGGATTCGTGACTCGCGTCGGATCATTTTCGGCGTCGTGCCCGACGCAATTAAAGAGTGAAAACCTGAGACCGCTCCGCACGCGATCGTGATGCAGACAAATGGGAACACCGGCCCTGCAAAAACAAGGCCGCTGCCGTCGATGAATTTTGTGACTGCGGGCATTTGCAGAGTCGGATTAATCAGTACAACCGCGACCGCGAGCATTGCCACTGTGCCAAGCTTTAGGAACGTGCTGAGATAATCGCGCGGCGTGAGCAACATCCACACCGGAAGAATCGATGCGGCCAGTCCGTAGATCATGATTGCCCAGGCGAGCCACTTTTGATCCTGACGGAACCACGCTTCGATTGCTGGAAACTGGCCGAGAAATTGTCCGCCCCAAACACCGAATGCCAGGCCGAGTAAACCGAAAATTGTGACCGCCAGCACGCTTACCTTCCCCGTGCGCAGCGCAATCCCCATGATTAGGGCCAGGGGGATGGTCACGGCGATAGTGAAAACGCCCCACGCACTTTGCGCCAGCGCTTGCACGACGACCAGCGCAAGAACAGCGAGCAAAATAATCATGATGGCGAGCACGCTAACGAGAGCAAGCAAACCCACGCCGCGTCCGATTTCTTCCTTCACCATTTGGCCCAGCGTTTTTCCGCCGCGCCGGATCGAGGCGAACAGAACGATCATGTCATGCACGCCGCCGCCGAGAGTCGCGCCGATCAAGATCCACAAAGTCCCGGGAAGAAAACCAAACTGCGCAGCCAGCACGGGGCCAACCAGGGGTCCCGGCCCGGCAATCGCGGCAAAATGATGTCCAAACACCATCCACCGATTCGTCGGGACGTAATCTTTGTTGTCGTTTCGCAAAACTGCCGGAGTGGCGCGCTCCTCGTTCAGCACGAGCACCTTTGTTGCGAGCCATTTGCTGTAAAACCGGTAGCTAATCGATAGAGCGCAAAATCCTGCGATGACGATCCAGAGCGCGCTGATCTGTTCTCCGCGCGAAAGTGCAAGCACGGCGACAGCCCAAGTACCGAAGGATGCCACGCCAATCCACAGCAATTTTTTCCAGATACTCACGCTGGTGAAAGCTTAATTGAAATTATTCCGCTTCGCTACAAGGTGTGAGCAGTGCGACTTCGCCATAAAATACAAAAACTGGTCGATGGCCGGAGCCTGGCTAGCGCGCGAAAGCATACGCTCAGATTGCTGCGAACGAACCGCTTCCCGCTGCAGACGAAGCGCGTCATAGAGACAATTGATCCGGCTGGTTTCGAGCAGATTCGCCGGCGTTACACCGTAGCAGATCCCGGCGCGGACTGGCCGAAATATCTCGATCTGGAGCGCTGGATCGGTGTGAACATCCGCCGGATTCGGCAGCTTGAGCTCGATCTGTCGCGTCCGAAACGGATTCTCGATCTAGGCTGCGGCGCAGGATACTTTCTCTACATCGCGCAGTTGCTCGGTCATTCGGGAGTTGGCCTCGACATGGATCGCTTGCCAATGTTCCGGGAAATCACGCGCCTGCTGGGTGTCCGCCGCGTCGTTCAGCGAATACAGGCGTTTCATCCGCTCCCGAATTTCGGACAAAAATTCGATGTGATAACTGCATTCATGATTTGCTTCAACAATCACAAAATGCCCGGACTTTGGGGCGTGCCAGAGTGGGAATTTTTTCTCGACGATCTCAAGAAACATCTAAGGCCGCGTGGTCGGATCTGGCTCGAATTGAATCAGGAATACGACGGGACCTTCTACACGCCCGAGCTGAAGGAATTTTTTCAAAAGCGCGGCGCCAAAATCGAGGAGCACAAGATTATCTTTAACTCAGGGCTTCGCGCGCCTGTCTTAGCTTCGCCAATTGCGCGTTAAGATCGTTGAGCCGTCGCCGGTGCTCCTCGACCACCGCTGCTGGAGCTCGCTCCACAAACGCCTTGTTTTGCAATTTCGTCTCGACGGTTCGCGCTTCCTCATCAAGCCTGGCGATTTCTGTGTCCAGTCGCTCCCTCTCTCGTGCCTGGTCCGCGGCAGCGATCGCGAGAAAAATTTCGCCTAAAGGAGTGACTGCTACTGGAGTACCAACCGGCGCTTCGTATTCGGGGTCGAGCGTGACCTCCTCTGCATTTAACAATCGGCTCAGCGTGGAAATTTGCTCAGGAATCCATTTCTCATTCGTGCGTAAGATGAATCGTATCTTTCTGTTTGACGGTAATTTCGATGCTGATCTCAGATTGCGACCGGCTTGAACCGTTTCGTAAATATTTGATACGACTCGGCGCTTTTCTGCCACGTCGGCTATCGCGCCCAACGCAAGCTTTTCGGGCGGCGCCGCAAACTGAATCGAACCTTTTCCGAGGCCCAGTAACGACCAAATCTCCTCAGTCAGATGTGGCATAAAAGGATGGAGCAATCGCAATGTCGCCGACAGCACAACATCCATCACCGCGAGAGCGGATTTCTGTTTGGCCTCGTCCTCACTGAAAATGTCAGTCTTGGCCGCTTCAACAAACCAGTCGCAGTAATCACTCCAGACAAAATTATAGAGATGTTGGGCGACCATGTTGAATTGATATTCGCGATATGCGGACTCTACTGCATCGATTGTCTCGTTTAATCGCGCGAGCACTTCGACGGCGTAGATCGAGAGCGCTTCAAAACTCGACGGCTTTAAGCCGTCGAGTTTAGCTCCTTGCATCTGACGAAACCGTGCAACGTTCCAAAGTTTCGTCGCGAAGTTACGGCCTTCCTCGATTTGTCGTTCGTCGAACCGAATGTCTTGTCCCGTAGGTGCGATGCGCATGAGACCGAAACGCAAGCCGTCAGCGCCGTACTTCTCCATCAACTCGAGCGGATCAGGCGAATTGCCGAGCGATTTCGACATTTTGCGGCCCTGTCTGTCGCGAACAATGCTGGTGAAGAACACGTGGTGAAACGGAATGTTGTCTTCGATGTTGCTGGTTCTCCCCGGCTTGAACTCAAGTCCGGCGATAATCATGCGCGCGACCCAGAAGAAAATGATATCCGCTGCGGTTACGAGCACACTGGTCGGATAGAATTTCTTTCGTGTCTGCGGATCCATCGTCTCGTAAGCCCACAGCCACGATGAAAACCAGGTGTCGACCGTGTCTTCATCCTGGATCCAGTTCTCGGCATCAGGCGGTGGCTGGATGCCCACGTAGATTTCGGATTTCGGATTTCGGATTTCGGATTTTTCCTTGCGGTACCAAGCTGGTATCCGGTGTCCCCACCACACCTGACGGCTAATGCACCAGTCGCGAATGTTCTCCAGCCATTGTGCGTAAACCTTTTCCCAGTGGGCTGGAAAGAAACGAATGAGGTGATCACGGACGACTGCGAGCGCTTCTTTTGTTTTCGGATAACGCAGGAACCATTGGTCACTAATGCGCGGCTCAATCGGCACGTCGCTGCGATCGCTGAACCCGATGTTGTTTTCATATTGTTCGGCTTTTGCCAGAAGTCCCCTAGCCTCCAACAGTTCCGCTGCTTTCTTCCGCGCCTCGAAGCGGTCCAGTCCGTGCAGCTCTGGAACCGCCGGACAATTGACACGGCCGGCAGCAGTTAAAACGTCGATGATCGGCAAGTCATGACGCTGCCCGATTTCAAAATCGAGGGCATCGTGTGCCGGAGTAACCTTTAGAACACCGGTGCCAAACTCCGGATCGATGGCGTCGTCGGCAATGATAGGAATTTTCTCCCGTGCGAGCGGACGCCAGGCATGTTTGCCTAACAAGTCGAGGTATCGTTTGTCGCCCGGGTGAAACGCCATCCCTGTATCGGCCATGATCGTTTCCGGGCGCGTAGTTGCGACCTCAAGGAAGCGGCCCGGTTCCTCCACGATCTCGTAGCGAACGAAATACAAATGCCCCTTCTGCGGCTTGCTAATCACCTCCTCGTCGGAAACGGCAGTTTGCGCCGCCGGATCCCAGTTGATCATGCGCCGACCGCGATAAATCAGGCCTTTATTGTAAAGATCGACAAAGACTTTTTGGACGGCGGCGGCATACGCGTCATCGAGCGTATACCGCTGGCGCGACCAATCGCATGAACAGCCGAGCCGCTTGAGCTGCTCGATGATGATGCCGCCATGCTTGTCCTGCCATTCCAGCACTCGCCGCAAGAATTCTTCGCGACCGAGATCGTGGCGCGTTTTGTTCTCGGTCCGTCGCAAATATTTCTCCACCGCGGTCTGGGTTCCGATGCCCGCATGATCCATTCCCGGCAACCAAAGGACTTCGAATCCCTGCATTCGCGCCCGCCGTGCGAGAATATCCTGGATAGTATTGTTCAAAACATGGCCGAGCGTGAGCATACCCGTGATGTTCGGCGGCGGCATCACGATCGAAAATGGCGGCTTCGACGACTCGGGGTTCGCGACGAAGTCGCGATTCTGCAACCAGCGTTGGTACCACTTCGGTTCAACCGCTTTCGGATCGTATCTCTTAGGAAGTTCAGCCATCGCGATCAATCATCCGAAAGTGGAGCGCGTTTGCAAATGGCCGAGGTATCTTCCGACAAATCCGCCTCTCCCTTCGTGAAGGGAGAGGACTGAGGTGAGGGATCGTTGCACGTGGCAGATCCAACCCTCACCCTACCCTCTCCCTTCGGAAGGGAGAGGCGACACAGTTGCAGCGCCAGGGTATTGCTAGGAGTATCTCCGCTGCATGAGCGACTCGCGACCGATCGGCGTGTTTGATTCCGGCATTGGCGGGCTCACTGTGGTCAAGGCGCTCTGTGATCGGCTGCCAAACGAAACAATTGTCTACCTCGGCGACACGGCACGCGTTCCATACGGCCCGAAAAGTCCCGAGACGGTACAGCGCTACGCGTTGGAGCTGGCGCATATGCTGATGCAAAAAAATGCCAAGGCGCTCGTTGTGGCGTGTAACACGGTCTCATCTGTCGCACTACCGCTCTTGACGAGGAAATTCTCCGTCCCCGTGATCGGAGTGATCGAGCCGGGAGCCCGAGCGGCATTGCGAGCAACTCGTAACCGGCATGTCGGCGTGATCGGAACACGGGCGACGATCCGCAGCGGCGCGTACGAAAAGGCGCTGCGCGCGACCGACAACAATGTGCGGGTCAGCAGTCGCGCGTGTCCGTTGCTTGTCCCCTTGATCGAGGAAGGATTGCTCGACGACGACGTGACCGACCAGGTAATTGTCCGTTATCTTGAGCCTTTGTTTGCCAATGGGATCGACACGCTCGTGCTTGGCTGCACCCATTATCCGTTGCTGAGCGCCGCGATTGCACGAGTACTCGAACGCGAAATTACGCTCGTCGATTCGGCACAAAATTGCGCGACCGCGGTGCAGCAAATCCTGGATGAACGATCGTTGCGATCGCCCGCGACCGAGGATGGTGAGCTGCACGTCGCTCTCACTGATGCTGCCGATAATTTCCTTAACGTCGCACGCGACGCGTTGCAGTTGAGGTTCGGCGAGATCGAGCTCCGACCTTTGCCCTAGGTTTTGGCAATTTCTCGATCACGAGATCGTAGGAGTGGTCGATCATTTTTCGCAAATCGACGTCTGGAATTCCGCTTTCAATCTCAACGGTATTCCAGTGTTTCTTGTTCATGTGATACCCGGGTCTGACTTGGTCGTATCGATCGCGCAGATCGAGTGCTAAATCTGGATCGCATTTCAAGTTTACAGTTGGCGGCACTTCGTCGAGGGCTGCTAACGCGAACATTCTGCCGCGGACTTTGAACACGAGAACATCAGGCCCGAATGGCGTGTCCTCGGCCGTAGAAGGCTTGCTCAGGCAGTACTCGCGAAACTCGGCGAGGTCCATCAGCCAATGCGTTCGCGCAAGATCACAGGCAGATCTTGAATAGCGACACGTTCCTGCTTCATCGAATCGCGATCGCGCAACGTGACCGTTTCGCGAAGAGCCGGGTCTCTTTCTCCGAGCGTCTCGAAATCGACGGTAACGCCGAAGGGAGTACCTATTTCGTCCTGCCGGCGATACCGCCGACCGATCGCGCCGCTCTCATCGTAAAACACCGTCATGTGCGGCCGCAGAAGGGCGATGATCTCCTTCGCTTTCGCCACGAGCGGCTCCTTGTTTTTCAGCAACGGAAAAACCGCGCACTTGATCGGCGCCATCCGAGGATGAAAACGTAAGACTATTCGCGATTCCAGTTCGCCTTTATCGTTAGGCGCCTGGTCTTCGGCATAAGCTTCACAAATCATTGCAAGCACAGTTCGATCGACGCCTGCACTCGGTTCGACGACATGAGGAACAATCCTTTCCTTCGTCTCCTCATCAAAGTACTCGAGTGATTTGCTGCTGGCCTTTTGGTGTTGCGACAGATCGTAGTCGGTGCGATACGCGACGCCTTCGAGCTCCTGCCGTCCGAACGGAAAGTCGTATTCAATGTCATAAGTGCCTTTGGAATAAAACGCGCGCTCTTCATCCGGCACGTTGCGCACGTGCAGGTTTGTGCGTGAGACACCAATGTTCTCGTAAAACTTCAGGCGCTCCTCTTTCCAGTACTCGAGCAGCTCCATCCCCTGTTCCGCCCGGCAAAAATATTCCAGCTCCATCTGCTCGAACTCGCGTGAGCGAAATGTGAAATTACGCGGATTGATCTCGTTGCGAAACGCTTTGCCGATCTGCGCGATCCCAAATGGCAACTTCTTGCGCGAGATTTCGAGAATGCTTTTAAACTGGACGAAAATTGACTGCGCAGTTTCAGGACGCAAATATGCGATGGAACTCTCGTCGGTGGCCGCGCCAACATGCGTCTCGAACATCAGATTAAACTGGCGAGCTTCCGTTAGGTCTTTGCCGCCGCAATTTGGGCATTGCTTAACGCCTTTTTTCTCCACGAGCTGATCGGCGCGCAAGTGAGCCTTGCAGGCGCGGCAATCGATCATTGGATCCGAGAATCCCTCGACATGCCCGGACGCCTTGAGCACGGCAGGATGCGTTAGGATCGCGCCATCCATTCCGACGACGTCATCGCGCTCATGTACCATGACGCGCCACCAGTAATTCTTCAGGTTGCGCTTGAGTTCCACTCCAAGCGGGCCGTAATCCCAAGCGCCATTCAGCCCGCCGTAAATTTCGCTCGACTGGAAAATGAATCCGCGCCGCTTACAGAGGCTGACGATTTTCTCCATGCTTGCCGCGCCGTAGTTCGGCGAAGGCGGGCGCTGGGCGTCGTTTGGCGCGCTCATACTTATCGCAGGTTACACGGATCAGAAACATTGTAGAGGCGTTTGTGCCAAACGCTTTTGCTTCGGCGGCTGACACAGCCGCCGCTACAACAAAACGGTCGCTTATGTTTGCGGCTCGACTTTCACCTCGGTTTTGACCGAGTTGGCGATGAAGCATTGCTCGTGCGCGCCATGATTCATCTCCTCGATTTCCTGCGGGGTTGGTTGTTTGTCGCCGGAGAATTTGAGCCGTTGCCGGAGAGTCACGCGCGTGATGGCTAGCCTGCCTTCGGCGTTTTTCTCCATAACGCCGACTGCTTCATCGACATACTCGTCGAGCACGAACCTCTTTTTGCAGGCGATCGCGAGGAACGTCAGCATGTGGCAGCTCGACAGCGAAGCGACGAATGCTTCCTCGGGATCGACGAGGTTCGGATTGCCCAAATAAGCTGGAGCGGCCGATGCCTGCATCTCGTGGCCGCCATCAAATTTCCAAGTGTGATCCCGTGAATATTTCTGGTACTCGAACGGCTTGTCGCCGCGTTGCCAAGTGAGAGTGACTTTATGTTCTGACATGCGTTTAGATAAAACGCGACGGGGTGTAGGGCAAGCGCTTCAATGCGCACATCAGTGTGCTGCTCCTCAGCGGAACATTCCAGATACGTAATCCACCGCTCCGCAATGCGCTGAGGACAGCGCACGCTACAGCACACGCTTGCGCTAACGGTTGGCCGCTTTATTATCTCGGCTTCTGAAAATCCGCGCGATTAGCTCAGTGGTAGAGCGGTCGCCGCGGCGACAAGTTGCAGGCTTGCGTTACAGGATGCCCTCTTTATTATCTCCGCTTCTGAAAATCCGCGCGATTAGCTCAGTGGTAGAGCGCTTGCTTCACACGCAAGAAGTCGCAGGTTCGAACCCTGCATCGCGCACGCTAGGTAAAACGGCTCTGGCTGCGGGCGGCGCATCAGGGGTTGTGGGTGCGGCATTTCGCTTCGGCAATGGAGCGACTGAGTAGGCCGCTACTGAACGGCGCATCATCAAAGCAAACCGCTTAAAGCCGCTTGCGCGTTTCGATCACGTTGCCTGATTCATCGTAAACGCGAATCACGGCATCATGCGAGTGGCTGTAGAATTTGGCGTGATCGACTATATTGCTGATCGCAAAGGGCCACGCCTGTTTTCGCCGCGGTGAGATTCGCATTCTCGATTCAAACGGCGCAGTCGAAAGGGTCATTCCGTTTAATGAAACAGAACGAAACTATG